>JAQRMW010000212.1 GCA_028599075.1 Urechidicola sp.
TTGTGCATCTGTGAGTTGTGTATATTTACGATTCATGGGCATACATTTTTAGAACTTCAAATATCGGAAGTTAAATTCCGATATTTGTCCTAAAATGTTGCACTTACTAATTGAACTTAAGGGTTTTCACTAATGTATGGTGTTGGTAAATTTCTTTTAGAAACTTGAAAAAGTTGATTTTTGCTTTAGTTTTAAACAAAAAAAGACTCCAAAATTGGAGTCTTTTTTATGTCTAAATATTCTTTATTATTGATGAATTATCTTTTTAGTAACTTTTCCTTTATCGGTTGTAAGTGACAAAAAGTATATTCCTGTAGTTAAAGAGCTCACATCTATTTTGTTACTATTTGATATAAACTCATCTCTAATTACTATTTTGCCTAGAATATTTGAAATCTTATAATCAAGTAATGTTACACCGTTGGGTTTATTAATATATAAAACTTCATTTACTGGATTTGGGTAAACTTTAATTGAATTTATAATTTCAGTCTCTTCAGTAGTTCCTAAAACGGCTGAAATTGTTACCGTATAATCTTCAACTTCTCCATAGCCAAAAGATTCACAAGAAGTTGGCACCCCATTATATTTCATAGATACTCTCATCCTTGTAGCTCCTAAAGAAGCGGTCATAGGAATTGTAAAGGCTCCGCCTACTGAACTAGAGTTTGTAGCTGACTGCGTCCAAACTTGTTCTCCTGAATCTGTAAAATCACCATCTTGATTGTAATCAATCCAAACTGAATACCCTTCAGTATAAGTTGGACCTGTCCAAGTTGGGGTAATTGTAATTGTTGGTGATGAGCCTAATACTAAATCTGTAGAATTAGCAGTAAAATCTGTATATCCTCCTCCATCTCCTGAAGAAGTATTTATTGACTCTAGTTGTACACTTCAAATATACTCATCAGATACATTATTACCGTTTGACGCGCAATAACTTACCGCTAAAGTTGTAAATAATGATGAGCCACTATAACTGGATGTTGATGCATTACAAACACTACGAACCTGAAATTCATATTCAGTATTAATAGTTAACCCTGATAAATCTAATGATGTAGTTAAGGATGTTGTATTAATCCAAGTTGATGAACCATTTACTCTATACCTGATACCGTATGAAGTCCCTCCGCTTGAAGCTGACCAACCTATAGTAGCAGTGGTTGTGGCAATACTTGACGCTGTTAAACTAGCTGGTACAGATGGAGCTACAGGTGTTAAGAAAACATCTGATAAAGTAATTGTTTGTAAATCTGTAATAACTTGATTTGTTAATGTAAAAGATTGGTAACAATCTGCTTCAAACAAAATATCATATGTTCCTGCCTCTATAGGTCTATAATAATCACCTAATGGTAATTCTGTTTCTACCCAAGAACCTCTGCTATCATCATGTCCTACGATAGTAATTTTAGCTTGTATTGGATTTAATGTGTTGGCATCTTTAACTAATCCTGTAAAACCATAAGTTCCCTGTTTTAAATAATCTATCAAGGCATCTTTATTAGAATCCCAATGATTTTCGATCTGATTAGCAGGGATAATTTTTGTATTACTCAACTCTATCGTCGATTCTCTACAGTGCTTATCGTGAGTCATATAATCTTGACGTCCACCTGCCACTTGATACCAAGTTGCCCCGTGAGTAACACCAGTAAAACCTAAAATGCCATTTGCATTTGAGTCGTAACTTGCATCGAAGTAGCCGTTTGGACCATCGGCTTGTGCATGAGCAGCGTATTCACCTCCAACATTTATAAACCATCCATCGTCAACATGTCTTCCCTGTGCTACAGACCATGTATCCCAAGGATAATTGAATACTTCTGTTCCTCCATGAAAATTAGCAGAAATAACAAAATGATAATTGTCTGCCATTGTCATAAAAGAAGTTGTTTCTATTTGATATACCTCTCCGTCTGGGTGTAAACCAACTCTAGGGTCAGGGTAATTTCTGTTTAAATCTATATTGTTGGCGTTTGCTCTTCTTGCTCCGCTAACTGAAGTGTAGCCAGCTGACCCATAAAAGGTTCCATCTGGATTTGCCATAGGGTTAATCCAAATTTCTGAGTTATCTATTAAGTTTTTAATTTCTGTATGTCTACCACTTGCATGAGCTGGATCATTATAAACTTCAATTAAAAAATCAATTAAAGATAACATCATAGGGTAGCCAGCAATTTCGTCTCCATGCATAGATGAAGTAAGTAATAGTCTAGGTTCTTGTTCATGTGTTCCAACATTATCAGAAAGTTTAATAAATAATAAATCTTTCCCATTCACAGTATTTCCTATATCAACCAATTCAGCTATCGATGGATTTTCGGTTGCAAAATCACTCATTTGTGCTGCATAATCATTATATGTTGGGTAGGCTGTTAAAGGAAAGGTTAAAGTGTAATTAGCATTTCTATTTTGTATTCCGTGAATTGCTCTATTGTACATTTCGACTTCAACTGGTTCATTTTTTTCTGCAGCAATTGTATATGGTAAATTAAAATTTAAAAACTTATTAAACTCCTTTTCGTTTGCAATTGCATTAATTGTTAATGGGTTTGATGGGTCTTGACCGTGATCAAAAGAAACAATTGAACTAAGGCTTTTAACTTCTTTTAAACTATTCGCTGTAAATGTGAATACTAATTCTCCTCGTTCTTTTAAGTAATTTTCGGCTTTTTGCTTTTCAGATTGTGAAAAACAAATCGTTGTGCTAATCATTAAGATTAACAATAGTAGGGGTTTTTTCATAATAGTGGGGTTTTAGTTCTTATTCAATAATCAATTTTTTATTTATGTTAGCTTTATCTGTCTCTATTTTTAATATATATACTCCTGTTCTTAAATCTTGGACAACTAAATTTAATTCTCTATCTGCTAATTTCTTTAACCAAACTTTAGATTGTTGTCCTAAAGCATTATATAAAACAACTTTTTGAATCTCAGCATCAGTGTTGTTTGTAATTTTAATTGTCGATGTTGGATTATTCATATATGCAATAATCCCGTTTTTAATTATTTCATCTTCTTCTACTGATAAACTAGATTGAGATTTAAACACAATAGAAAATCTATCTTTATAGGTTCCTGAACTTAGGTTTATTTCAAAGGTGTTATTTTTTAAATTATGTGTTTCTCCGCTTACATTATCTTTAATATAAATAGTGACTTTACTAGGTATATTTTCTAGTTCATCAATCATTACTTTTTGAGTTCCTCCGTCATTATCTTCATCTATAGTAATTACAATAGGTATTTCTCTTTCTTCATTAAAATCACCATAAGCCTGAATAACATAATACTTATCATCTTGAATAAAGAAAGCGTCATTAGATAATATATCAGAAGCGTAACCGTCATATCCTTTTTCAATAGCATCTGTTGCTCCATCAATATTAAATGCTGCTGCTATTTGCCTGTGATATCCATTTGGTGATTCAAATCCTAAACGAATAATCATTTTATCTAGTCCGTTTCTATCTGTATCTTCGCTATTTTTTGTGGTAGAAGATTCTCTAAAAAATACTGAAGATGCTCCACCTTCTTTTTCAAAAACTCTTTGACTATTTTTAAATACTACATTTCCTCCAGTTGCACTAGAAGTTATAAAGAACCCTTGTGCAACAGCAACATACTGTCCAGGTGTTTTAGAACCTGAACCTGTTTGATCAATGTCTGGGTGTGAGGCTGCCGGAACTCCAGTTGCAATTGTTCTTGTTGCATATCCGCCTTGATATTCTCCTAGGTTATGGCTACCGCCTCCCCAATGCTCCCAAAATAATAACTGACCATCAGTAGAAGCTAAATTGTCTGTAATAAATTGGTTTGCATCTATTGCTGAAGGGAACGGATTTCCTGTTAATGATACCTCAGGGTTCGCTGGGTCAGCGGGAACACCAAAAGTAGTATGCACTAATTCTGTAGCGCCATTTAAAACATTATTTGGTTTTCCTATAAATACAAAGTTTTGATCGTCTGATATTGCACCAGTATTAGAAGTGCCTTTCATAGTATAACCTTCAGTAACATTTAAGTTTTTATTTGCTCCTATCCAATTCCAATTCGCATAAGCACTACCTTGGTTTACAAAATTCCAAATCCAATAAGTAGCTATTTTTCTAGGAGTAGAAAGTGCTCCATCTGCATGGGTATGGCTATAGGCAAAATTTGGAGTTAAAGGGTTTGCAGTGTCTGAACCGTCCTTAAGAATATCAGCAATTGTAAATGGTGTATTATTGGTTCCAGCGGCTATTAAACTAACTGGGGCTGCCCAATAATTATAAGTATATGAATTCTCTGTTCCTTGTTGGTCACGCTCAATATATCCTGAACTACTAACAGCTAAATCGCTGCCTTCGGTTTGTATTAATTGCGACTCTCCTTCTAAATCAAGAACTCCATCTATTTTTAAGTAATGAGTTACCGTAACAGCATTTCCAGTATTTGCAGATGAATCTCCATCTAAAGTAACAGTATTGCTACCTAAAATAAACCCAAGAACATATCTATCATTATTTTTTACACCGGGTAATGAGCTATTATCCATCGTTAAATCATGATTGGTCTCTACTATATTCCAATCTACAGTAGTATTAGCATCAACAATTGAGGTTGCCCCTGGTATGGTTTGTTCATTTCCGTTTAACCAAGTTGAATCTGTATCCCAATCGCCACTTTGTGTAGATGTATAAGGTAAAGGGGCTGTTTGAAAATCAACTGTATTTAAATTTCTTAGAGCTCCTTGGTTACTATTTCCTGATTCATCATTAGTATTGGTATAAGTATAAACAGACATTGGATAGTAACCGGCTAAGTTAGTCCAAGGAATAGTAGCAACATCATTCTTAGAAATTGAAGTTGGAACAAAAACACCATCTGTAAAAGTTGCATTCTCAATAATTTCTTGATTCATTACATACCTTAATTGATCTTCAGAAAGAGCAGTATCCCAAACTCTAACCTCATCTATATTCCCTTCGAAATGAGCTGTTGGTGTACTTTTACCAGCTGCAGCAATGTAAAATGATTGTGTAGTATCTACAGGTGCTGTTAAAGATGCGGTTTTATCTAAAACTCCATCAATATATAGGTTGGCTGTTCCTCCACTATAAATAATTGCAACATGATGCCATTGATCTTCAGGAATTACAACATCAGAAGTAATGGTTTGTGTACTTCCGTTTTTCCAAGACATTTCAAATCGTCCTGTAGCGTTTATTTTATAATCATATCCTTCGGTATATGCTGCATCTCTTTTAGATAATATTGATGTATTTGCTGATCCTGAACCTCTCTTAATCCAAGATGATATTGTAAAATCTGTTGTATTTAAATCTAGTGCATCTTCCATGTCAATGTAATCTACAGCACCATCAAAATATACTGAGCGCTCAACTACTACTTGTGGAGCGTATCCAAAAGTTATATATTTTGTACCATCAAAATCGTAAGTAGTTTCTAAGTTGCCACTACCGTCTGAAGTCATAACTCTATAATCAGCCGTTGGATCAAAAACACTTGTATTAGAAATAAACATTAAGTAACTGCCTGGAGGTGTAATGTTTCTTACTGCATTTTGGGGAATCGATACTTTTGCTGAACTAATATCACTTCCGTTTTCTACAACCTTCCAAATTCGTTGCATTCCAGTAAAAGTAACTGGGGTAGTTAAACCTGCAATTCCTGAGCTCATATCAACATTTATAACAGAGGCCGCTAAATTAAGATCTGCTCCATTATTACCCCAAACTAAAAAATCTTTATCGTTAAAAGTATTCGCTGAGTTTGTTACTTTATTCTCATTGTTTGTATCATAAATATCGGTAAGTCCTATTGTAAGGATTCCCTCTATAAGGCCTGTACCGTCAGTAGCGTTATTAATACTGCTAGATTGTTTTTGATTTAAATCTGAAGCGTCATCTCTTCCAATACCAGCAATATCATAATTATAACCAATATTTGCAGATTGATCCCAGATTACTGTTCCGTCAGAATCTACATAATCTTGAGAAGTACCATTAACTTTCAACGTAATACCGTATTTGATTGCTAGATAAGATTGAACTCTATTACGCTCATCTGTTAAATCAACATTGTCTTTTCTAGTAGAAAATGTAATTATTTCTGCAACTCTTGCATTTAATGTTGCTTCCCAACCTTCGCTACGGCCAATCCAATATTTTGTATCACTAACATTAGTAAAAGAAGGAAGGTCATTTTGTGTAGTTTCAATATTTTTTGCATTATAATAAAGCTGTTGTTGTGTTACGCCAGAATTATTTCTAGCATTAATTATTCCAACATTGTCATAAATTGCTGTTGTACCATCATGTACAGCGTAGCCATCTCCAGGAGTACCTGTATCATAAGTATCTAGAGCAAAGCAAATGCTTTCGCCAGAAACTCTACCGGTATAATCTCCAAAACCAATCCCTGTAGCATCAGTCGCATTCGTTGCAATATCAAGATCTCCACAAAAAACATCCATAAATCCAAAGGAATTGTCAATCTGAGTGTCATCTGCTATAAGCACTAAAAATATTTCTTGGGTGTACATTCCATCTGTTCCTTCAAGAAATTGTGTAGATGTGTCGTCATAAGAATAATCATCATCTGTACTAAAAGTAGTAAAGGTGTTGTCAAATTCAACAATAGGATTAAAATTAATATTCTGTGTTACGTTATCGCGGTATGTTGGTTCTTGACCTGCTGTATTAACCGTTGCATCTGCACCACGCCCTTGATCTGCCCAAAGCGCAACACTTTGCCCATCGGTATAAGCTAAACCATCAGTTCCTTTAAGCTATAATTCTAGATCTGCTGTTACACCTCCCGGGCCTTCTGTTAAAGGTGCCACTCCTTTACCTTGAATTGTAAAGTTATATGGGTTTTCATTAGAATCATCATTATCTATAGATATTACTGCTTGTACAGTACCGCCTACCGTTGGTGAGAATCTAACTACGAATGTTAAATCGCTACCTCCATTTGCAATGCTCGAAGCACTAGGCTGTGTTACTATTGTAAACGCAGCATCTCCACTAATGTCAACTAAAGGAGATCCTCCTGTTAAGTTAAGGGTTAATGAACCTGTATTTTGAATAGTAAATGTTTGGTCTAATGTGCTTGCTGTTGCAACAGATCCAAAATCAGTATCATCTGTAACAGTAGGTGATGTATCTCCATCTACAATATTTACTGCATTCCCTTGTATGTTAATTTCTGGTGCAGGTGCACTTGATATAATTTCTATAGAGTAATCTTCGACCTCACCGTCAAATCCTGTTTCGCAGTTAGTTGGGTCTGAATTGTATTTTGCTAAAACTCTCATTCTGGTTGTACCTAGTGTTGCTGTTCCAGGAATTGTAATTGATAAAGGCGATAAAGATGTTGCCCCATCAGAAACACTATTTGCATCTCCTAAATCATATGCTTCACCAACATCATCAAAATCAAAATCTTGATTCCAATCTATCCAAACATAAGCATGTGCAGTATAAGCCCCATCAGTGTCAACATTTACTGTTAAGTTATGTGATGAGCTTTGCATTACCGTTGTAGTAATAGCTGTAAAATCTTCGTATGCATTATCATTATTAGTTGGGTCTGCATTGTTAATTGTATTGAAAGACACAAGTGTAACTCCAGTATTATAGGTTGTAGAACCGTTAGATGTACAATACGATGGTGTTGTACCTGTACCTTGAATATCAAAGTTGTATGGGTTCTCATCACTATCATCATTGGCTATTGTCAATGTTGCTGTTCTAAGGCCTATTGCGCTAGGGTTAAACGTGATATTAAACGTTGTACTGCTACTTGCTAAAATTGGAGTTGTAGGGTTCGCAGTAACAGAAAAATCTGCAGCATTTGTACCTGAAATAACAATATACGGTGAACCACCTGTTAGATTTAAACTTGTAACTGTACCTGTATTTTGAATAGTAAAAGTATTTACTTGTGTTCCTGATGTTACATCAACACTGCCAAAATCTGTATCATCGGTTACTGTTGGAGCGGTATCTCCATCTACAATATTTACTGCATTCCCTTGTATGTTAATTTCTTGTGCTGTTGAAGCATATCCTTCTATTAATACATTATCAAAATAAACATCATCTCCATTCCCAGAGGCATCACACCTAATTCTAAACTGAGAATTTACTGAAAATGTATATGTCCCCGAATCAATACTAACTGTTTCGTTTGTATAGGTTGTGTTATTGCTAAAATCAGTACCGCTAACATAAGAGGCTACAGTTGTATAACTTGCGCCTCCATCATCAGAATATTGTATCCAAAAATCCTCACCATTTTCCATACTAACAGCCCTGTAATCAAAAGTAATGTCTACGGAAGTATATGAAGTAATATCTATATCATTAGTAGTCATTGATGAGGCCACTCCACTATTATCTTGCAGATTTACAGAATTGGTTCCAGATAATATTGAGGCTGTATTTAAAGAACAGTCACCTCCGCCATCATTCCAATATGTAAAAGGGAAAGATCCTGTTTCGAAATCTTCTGAATCAATAGTAGTTTGTGAAATTGAATTAAAACTTATTGTTAACAAAAACAACAAGATTACTTGTTTAAAATGCGGGGGTTTTAAATTCATTTTAGGTTAGGTTTTATATTATCCTTTTTATAGCAATACTTAATACATTTTATGCTACTATTATCTCTTTTCATATCATATTAAAAAGGAACAGGCATTGAATGCTTTTTTGTTAGGTTTTGTTTCTAACGTATATATATTTTAAATTTTTAATATTATTCTCTTTATTACTAACTTTTACAAAAGCTTCGTTGGGGTTACAAAAACTCCAATCGTTACTATAAGAAATGTTAGTTTTATTTTTATATCCTATTGCATAAGCTTCAAAAATATATGAAGCCTGTACCGTGTTGGTATAATACAAAGGTTTGTCTTGTGAATTTGTTGAAATTTCGAAATTGAGAGTATTTACAATAGTAGGTAGCGCTCCGTGAACGAAAGTGTTATTTGAAGCAAATAACAATATTACTATACACATGGCTGTGTATTTGGGGGTTAAATATTGTATCAATTTAATTTAAACTTTGGGGTTTAATAAGGCAAATCTAACAAAAAAAATGAATTATCAAAACTTATTAACAATAATAAATTTTAATTAATCAATATTGAAAACACAAAATTACGTCCTGGTGCGCTCACCCCTGAAGCAAATTCTTTGTAGTGCTGATCAAAAATATTATCTATCATAAATTGAACTGCAACTCTATTATTTACTTGATATTTGGAATAAAAATTAAACGTTTGCCAACTAGGTGTTCCGTAATATTCCCCTGTTAATGAATTGATAGGTGTTTCTTCAATATTGTCAATTCCTTCAACCAAATTGTAGTCTTCTAATTTTTTTGCCGCATTAAATCTAAAATTTAAAGCTAACTCAAAATTACTTTTAGAATAACCAACCTCAAAATTACCAAATAAGGGGGGAATAGATGATAAGGGTTTGTTTGTATCATAGCCTTCTCCTTTTGTAAATGTAATACTCCCTGAAGTATTCCAAAATTTTGAAATATTTCCTCTTAAACTCAAAGTGCTTCCTACTATGTAGGCGTTTTTATGATTTACGTTTGCATAAGTTTCTACTTCTTCACCATCATAAATAATTGTTGAGCTTCCGTTAACAGGAAAGGCCTCTCTAGCTATATAATTATTTAAAAGGGTGTAATAGAGATTCCATCCTATATTAAAATTTTTGTCATTTAGGTATTTTTGAATTCCAATTTCTGCATTGTAAACATATTCTGGTTTTAAGCCAATGTTGGGTACGGTAAGATTTCCCTTCTTTTCTCTAACTTTTCCAACATCATCAATATTTGGTGATCTAAACCCTGAGGAAAGTATGGAACTCAATTTCCAGCTTTCATTTGGTTTATAAACATACCCAACTGTTGCGGTTAATGCCGAGTTTTTTAAATGGATATCCATATCAGATAGCGTAATGAATGTAGTGTCTATCCATTTGGCATTCAACTGAGTATTTGTAAATCTTAAGCCCGTATTTAAGGTTGATTTTTTATTGATGTCTTGTCTATAACTTGCATAAACAGCAGAACTTGTATATGTACTACCGCCATCTGGATAACGTGATTGTACCACAAAATCTCTGGAATAGCCTATAATTTCATTTCCGCTAACAGACAGCGTTTTTCCATAAGCTCTGGAATTTACTTCATTATGTGCGACTTCAAAACCATAAGAAACATTTCTATTTGAGTTTTTAGAAAGTTGTACATAAAAATCACCATTCACACTAAAAACATCAACCATCTCTTTTTGATAACTCCGGTCAAGGCTACTAAATGTTCTGTCTATTCTTGATTCTTTTATTTTTTGATATGCCATTGTTATAGACCCAGACTCCATCCATTTTTTGTCTGGATTGATCGTTAATTGTGAGCTTAATAATAATCTTTCTTGTGGTCCGTAATACCATTCTGCATATTTTAAATCTCCATCACTATATTCGGATAGTTTATCAAACCTCGGTACATCAGACGAGTTAGAGCGTTGGAAATTTACAGTTAAATCAGTCTTTTTAGAAAGTTGGAAATAAAATTTTTGTAAAAAATCATATTGTTCATATCCTGTATTTTTTTGGATAGATGGATCTGTGTTTAATACAGTATTCGGGTTATAAAAGTCGTTGGTGTTGTTTGAGTATTCAAAAACTTTACCCCAATCATTAAATCCGTGATTGCGATTTTTTCCCATCTGTGTATCATCAAATTTAGAAAATGAAAAGCTTGTATAAGATGCCCATTTTTTAAATGAAAATTCAACGCCACCTTGATTGGTAAATTCATTGTTAATAGAGCTATATCTTGATAAAAAATTTACTTTTGATGATTCTTCCTCTGAAATTTTAGGTGTTTTGGTATAATAATGAATTACACCTCCTAAAGCATCAGATCCATAAATAACAGAAGATGGGCCAAAAATAACTTCGGTACGCTCTAAAGTGGTTGGAGAAACTGTGATTGAATTTTGTAAATGTCCAGACCTATATATAGCATTGTTCATTCTAACTCCATCAACAACCAATAAAATTCTATTTGCCTCCATACCTCTTAATACAGGACTACCGCCTCCTGCTTGAGATTTTTGAACTTTTATTCCGGGTAAATTCGCTAATAAATCTGCTGATGTTTGAGGGGTAATTTTCTTAATTTGATTTGACTGACTTATATCTACATATTCTGCAATTCTACTCAAAGACTCTTTATGTCTGCTCACCGACAAAACAACTTCGTCTAATGACTCTGCTTTTTTATGAAGAAAAATTTGATTCTCTTTAATTTGACGTTTAAGAATTTCAACCTCTACATAAGATATGTGATTGAAATATACAACCTCATTTTGTCCAAAAACAGTAAGGTTCGCTTTTCCTTCTTTGTCTGTTATAACAAAGCTAATATTATCTTCGCCAAAAATTGTACAGTTAGAAATTGGGTCGTTGGTATCATAATCAACAACGGTTATCTCCTGTGCGTATGCAAATAAAGAAATAAATGTGAAAAGTAATAATGTAATATTCCGCACCATCAATGAAATAAAGCTTTTAAAACCTCTAAAGATTTTGGTTTTCTAAATCCGGTCAAATGTAATTCATAATACTGAATTAAAATAGACAATACTTGCTGTCTGCTTTTTGAATTGAATTTTACCAAGTCTATTGTATCAAAGTTTATGCCTAACAGCTTGCTAAACTCTGCTAAATCATTTCCTTTTATAAAATTAAACTTTGGAAGGTCATTGGTAAAATAACCTTCTGATAAATCAAAATAATTTTGGTCAGAATTATTTAGCTCTGGATAAAACCCTAAGTATTTTGTTAAGTTTAATAAAAACACCAAATGAAAATTTGAAATAGTTTTATGTTTGTCTAACCAAGTAAATGCTGATTCTAAATAATAGTATAAAGGTGCATTCTCTTCTTCTTCTTTAATGGAGTGGTTTAATATCTCAGATAAAAATAATACGATAACTTGTTTGTAAATATCTACGGACAAAGATGTATAATGATTACCTATTTCGACCTCTTTAATTGAATGAAGTGTTTGATTAGATTTGTGATTTGCTACAATCTTTAATTGTGTTAAGGGCTGAAAATAAGCCGCTTTTAATTGCTTTTTTCTAGATGATAAAATCCCTCGAAGTAAATACGATTTAGCTCCTTCTTTTTTAGTATAACATTTTACAATTAAATGATTGTCTCCATATTTAATAGAGCTAATTACAATAGCTTTTGTATTAACAATCATCCGCTTAATTAATAATTGCAATCTTAGTAGAAGACACTTCTTCGTTGTCTTTTGTAGTCAATAAAACAATATAAACACCAGATGCTACTTTACGTCCTGCGAGGTTTGTTTTATTCCAAACTACTTTACCTCCCTGTAGTTCTTGCCCTTCAATTACATTCGTTTCATAGACTAAATATCCTGCAGAATCTAAAATTTTTACATTAGTGCCCTGAGGTAAATGAGTGCCATTTCTACCATCAATAGTAATAAACTCATGTTGTTTTTTAGCTGGGTTTGGATAAGCGTAAACCTCATCTAAAGTGTCGCCATAAGCAGCAATATTATTATTAAACGCAACTATGCCTTTATCGGTGGCAAAGTATACTTTTCCGGTACTGGTATCTACTTTTATTTTTAATATGGTATTTGAAGGAAGTGGAGAATTAGAGGTGTTAAATATATTTAATGTTTCTCTCCCGTTGGGTGATGCTTGTAAAGCTCCTCCGCTTTCTGTTCCAAACCATTTATTATCTGCACCATCAACTGATATAGAATTGATTACTTGATCTCCTAATAGTTTTTTTGGAATCCCATCATCTAAAATAATAACAGGTTCGGCATCATAAATATCAGCATCAAAAAGTCCAGCAGCATTGTAATAAACTACCATTCCTGCTTGTGTACCAATCCAAATTCTATTGCTATTATCTACAGCAACAGTTCGAACATTTAAATGAGGAAGGGATCCTTTTGTAGCTTCTGTAATTAAAGCTCTTTTTTGCTCGCCTCTTTCATTAAATACTAGAGCTCCATTTCTTCTGGTTCCAATCCAAATACTCCCTGTTTTATCAATAATTAATTCATTTAGGCCTCTTGCTGGGTTTGTTAATAATTCACTAATATTAAAACTAGACCAGGCTCCACTCGGAGACATTTTTTTTACCATATTATCTATCCATGCATTAGCTACCCACAAATTTCCTTCTCTATCAAAAGCTGACCCATTAATTCTTACTGTCACATAATTTGGATTGTCTGGAAATATTTCTTCCAATCCGCTATTTGTTTGATTCCAATAAACCTGTGGTTCATTATTTTCGATAACCAAAATCCCTCCAGACTCTACAACTCTCGCTCCAGAACCTTGACTCCACGAACTTAAATATACTTTATTTTCTTCATTTGGATCAATAGTAGCGTGTACAAGGTTTTTGGCAGGAAAGTTTGGATCATATGGATTATTAATCCAGTTCTCTCCATTAAAATGACTATACCCTAACCTATTGTTCAAAGGGGAGTATGAAGAAGAGTACCCTCCATAAACTACCCATAAATTATCGTTTAATACACTAATAGAAAAAGAAGAATTAGAGGTTGGACCATCAGGGTGGGTTTCAACAAAAGGTTGTGTAGACATTAAATCTGTTTGTAATATTCCAAACTCTTTAGTGCAAAGGTATGTTGTATTGTTTTCTGCATAAACTGCATTTAACTCAAAATAAAAATCGGAAGTATCATCAGAAATAATATTAGAAACTAAGTTTAAACCCTGATCATAAATGTAGGCTTCTCTTTTAATAGCTATCGATAGAAATTCATTAGAAGCTTTTAATTTTAAAATTGTGCTTGGTAGCCTTTGAATAAATTGCAAGCCGTTTGGGAGAATAAACCTGTAAAAATTTCGGGCAATTGAAACATATATTTCATTGTTAAATGTAACAATAGAGGTAAAGTTTCTAGTATCAAATTTTGTCCAGTTATTAAAGTCTATTAAGCTTAGATTATTAATATCAGCTGTATAAATTCCGTTTTCAGTTGCAGCATAAATTGTCTCATTAAAAATAATTGTTTCGTTTACTTTTACTTCTGACGATTGGTCTCCAATAAAATAGGTGTCTCCAAAAACCAGGTTTCCAATATCATAAACCACAATTGCGAAAGAAGTTGATAGATATAAAAGGTCATTGTATTCTGTTATATTTAAAATAGATTTTTCTGTAGCTAAAGGAAAGTTAGCAATATCAGGGGCAATCGTAATTGTTCCGTTTGCATCAACAATTTCAAGCAAACCATTGGTATAGCCCACGGCTAATCTCTGAAAGGTTATATTGTAGTGAATACTTGTAGCTGTTTCTCCAGACAATCCATTAACCGAAGACATTTTACTAATTTCATTTGTTGAGGTGTCATAAATGAAAATGGCATTATCAACCAATGCATATATTTTAGTATCAACTTTTACAAAGTCCTTTACATTGTTATAAGAATAAAAATCCTCCCAGCTATTAGAATAGTCTGTTTGCGACCAAGCCCCAATAAAAAATAAAAAAACTGCTACATTAATGACTCTCTTCATTCTTTACATTATTAATTTCGTTCAAAGATATTTAATAATAACGTAACAATAAAAAGTATTATTTCAACTCAAAATATTTTTTTTACATTAGAAGTATAAAGGGAGTTTTTGTTCAAAAACATATAAAGCGTTTTTAAAATTTAGGCATAAAAAAACTCGAAGAAAACATACGTTATATCCGAGTTATAAATAAATCAACCCCAAAGACTCATTTACACAACAAACATAATAGGTTTTTATTTACTAAATTATGTTAATTAAAAAACGGAAGTAAAAAAACAATAAACGGCTAGATAATATGAATATTTTGAAAAATAGGGTTCGTTAAAATTTATACGTTTTTCATAATAAAACTATTGAACAAAAAAACTCGAAACTAACTTACGTTAATTTCGAGTTATAAATAAATCAACCCCAAAGACTCATTTACAATACAAATATATGAGTTATTCTTATAAGGCTAAGTTGAAATGTAAAAATGGATGTAAAAAAACTACGAATGGGGAATTATGAATAATAAATGGTATTTTTAGATAACGGCTAACTTGCCATTTCTGTACATAAAACTACCTCGGTGAATTTCCAAACAAGTCCTTTTCTAAAATAAACCACTTCTTTTAATTGATCTCGATTATCAAACCTGTGCTTGAAGGTTCTTGAGAATTTTATTTGATCTAGTTTTTGAGTAAAAGTAGCTGACCCAATAAATCTTATTGTACGAGATTCTTCGTTTAGGTCTTTAAGTATGTCTTTGTCTGTGGGGATAATAAATGAAATCAATGTCATTACAACTTCAGTTTTACTATCAATAAAAAATTTAAGGGACTTGCTGTTTGGATGGTCAAAAATACAATTATTCATTCATGTATTTTTGACAAATAAATAACTGCTATAAAAAAATACACCTATGGTTAATTTTTCTAAATAAATGGAAATTATACCTTTAAGATATGTGGAAAAGTAATTTTAACTTTAGTCCCTGTAGAGGTTTCATCAGAGATATCAACTACATCAATATCTACATTCGCTTTTTTATACAATAATTGAATCCTGTTTTCTGTTGCTTGTGTACCAAAGAATTTTCGTCTATCAACTTTTTTGTGTGAATGCTCTCTAGCTGTGTCAATACCAATACCATTATCAATTATCTCACAAATAATGTTATCCCCCTCTTTACTAATCGTTAAAGAAATACGTTTATCTCCTTCTACATGAGTAAGACCGTGCCAAATAGAATTTTCTATAAACGGTTGTAAAAACAAAGGAGGTACTTTAATATCTTCTAAACGGATGTCTTTATCAATTTTTACAACATATTCAAACCCGCCATTGATTCTCATTTGCTCTAATTTTACATATAAAGAAAGAATTCCAAGCTCTTCAGAAAATGGAACGGTTAAGCTTGTTGAACTTTTTAAAATAACACGAATTAGTCTAGAAAATTTTGTGATATAGTCTGATGCCTTTTCGACTTCACTTTTTAAAACAAAATTGTTTATTGAGTTTAATGAATTGAACAAAAAATGAGGATTCATTTGGCTTTGTAAAGCGGTCATTTTTAACTCTTCTAATTCTTTATATTTAAATGCTAATTTAATTTCAGCACTTTTATTTTGCATCTCCACTCTCTTAACACTCAATCCTATAATATAAGCAAATGACATGCTTTGAATAAACGCTCCTATATAAAGAAAAAATATTGGTATGATATTTATCTCAAAAAAAGGTTTAGCTCCAACATAATATTGCATCAAGGTAATTAACCCTAAAACTGCAAATAAGAATGTTGAAACACTAAAATAAATAGCAGATTTTAACTTTGTCTCTAAAACCACAAATGCTGTAATTATTACAAATAGATAATAAAATGGGCCTATAATTCTTACAAAACTTAACGAAAATTCTGAGCCTAAGAATAATTGTAAAACAAAAAATAAGAATGCAATCCCTATAGAAACAACAGTAGCGATTTTAAAATAATGATCCCATTTTGGAATTCTAGATTTTGTTTCTAAAATTGTTCTTGTTAATGCATAAAAAGATGCGGATGTTAAAAAAAACATTGGTATAGAAAAGAACCCTAATATTATATCATTATCAATATTTTGAAAAAGACGTGAAGCAAAAAAAGCAAAGAAAGTTAATAGGTAGAGGCAATAGTACAAATAGAGTTTTTTGCCATTTTGAAAATATAAAAGAAGGTGATAAATTGCTAAAATGAAGAAACCTCCACGTATCCAAGCAAAAATTTCTGAATTAAGATCCGTAAACATAGTACAATTAGTCTAAATACAATTTCTTAAATAATTCTGCCTTTTTATTTCTACTAATTGCGGCTGTATAGCCGTTACTCATAATTAATTCTCCTCCAAGACCTTTAAGGTATTCCTTAACATGCGTTAAGTTTATTAAATATGAATTATGAACTCTGAAAAACTGTGAGAATTGGAATTTCTTCTCAACTTCTTTTAAGGTTTTTGAAACTACTATTTGTTGATCGTTAGTTAGAAACAGTGTAGTATAACTTTTGTCAGACTTCAGCATAATCACATCATTTCTATCTAATAAATAAACTTTACCATCAGCAGATATGTTGATTTTATCATTTGCTGTTTCGTTGATATTACCTAAAAGCATTTGAAGTTTATCTTCTAAGAGACCGCCTTTTTTCTGCTCTTGAATTTTATCTATAGCTTCCATCAATTCATCCTTATCAACAGGTTTTAATAAGTAATCAATTGCTGAAACCTTAATTGCTTTTAAGGCAAATTCATCATGAGCTGTGGTAAAAATTAAATTAAATTTTCGATTAGTAAGGTTTTCTAATAACGTAAATCCATCCATTTCTGGCATTTGAATGTCTAGAAAAACAATGTCTGGTTTAGTTTCGTTAATAACGTCTATCGAAGCTACTGGAGAAATGCATTTAATAACTTCTACATTTTCTACATATCTGTTCAGTTTCCATTCTAAAGCTTCTAAAGCATCATTTTCATCATCAACTATAACAATTTTTAACATCTCAGTAGGGTTTAATTTGTTTTCAATGCAATTTACAACTTTTCGGTTGACTACCAAATATTAAGGTTGATTTTCAAAGAAGTTAACATATAAATAAAATTTGTAGCTTTGAAATATGTTAGAAATTAGGCCCAACTGTGAGCATTGTGACAAAGATTTACCTAGCTATTCTGAAGAAGCGATGATTTGCTCTTTTGAATGTACTTTTTGTGAAGAATGTGCAACTAAAGTTTTAAAAAATATATGTCCAAATTGTGGTGGGAATTTTACCAAACGCCCCATAAGGCCAGAAAATTTATTACAAAAATATCCTACTTCTACTGTTCGGGTTTATAAGCCAAAAAAATAACTTAATTGCTAAAGGGTAAAATATGAAAGTACACCGCCATAAAATGACAAAAGCTACCGAGAAGAACAAAGATATGGAAAATAGCATGGTTGCATTTTATTTTTGGAATGCTAAATAAAACAGCACCTATTGTATAAAAAATTCCACCAGAAAACAGCCACCACAATCCTTCGATTGACAAATTGTTAATCAATGGTTTTATGGCAAATACAATAACCCAGCCCATTAGCACATAGGTAATCGTTGAAATTTTATCAAAGCGTCCAGTAAAAAAAAGTTTTAAAGTGACTCCTGTAATTGCAAGCCCCCATGATATTCCAAAAATGGTCCACCCTACCCAACCGTTTAACACCACCAAAGTGAATGGAGTGTAGGTTCCTGCAATTAAAATATAAATTGATGCGTGGTCAAAAATATTAAGCCTATGCCTATATTTTGGGGTTTGTGAATAATGATAAAAAGTAGATGCTGCATATAAAACAATCAAACTTGCACCGTAAATACTAAAACTAGTAATATGCCAAGCATTGCCATAAGTTCCTGCTTTTACCAATAATAAAACTAGAGCAATAATGCTTAAAATTAATCCGATAGCATGTGAAATTACATTGAGTTTTTCTTCTTTTTTATCGTAAAAGGTTATGTTTTTTAAGTCCATTTTTTAGGAAATATCATTTATCAATTCATTATAAATAACTCTGTAAGTTTTGTCATTCACATCCTTTTTATCAGAAACACTCAAATTTTTGGTAGAAATAAATTTATGCATTTTTGCTCTCATTACACCTGGGCTCCCGCTAAAAAAAGTATATGATAATCTCTTTTTACAATCATAAAATGTTAAAGGAACAATTGGTATTTGATGCTCAATAGCTAAAATAAATGCACCATTTCTAAATTCATCTAAAACGATACTTTCATCATCTGGAACTTGCCCTTCTGGAAAAATACAAACACTTAGCCCTGATTTTAATCTTCTTTCCGCTTCTGCAAATACAGCTTTTCTACTTTTAGGGTTTCCTCTATCAACCAAAATACAGGTTCTTTTGTAAAAGAATCCGAAAATTGGAATCTTGCTCAACTCTGCTTTACCAACAAAAATAAATGGGTTTTTAACAACAGCCAACATCAGCATGATATCTATCATTGATGTGTGATTGGCACAAAACATATAACTTTTATCTTCTTCAATCTTTTGTTCAACTACTTTTTTAACCTTAAAGCCCATTACAAATAATATGGTTTTACCCCAAGCTCTTGCTATTTTAAAAAAATATGGGTAACCGCTTTCTTTTGCAGTTACAACAATTAAAACTGGAAAAGCAACAATGATGGTTCCAATTACCCATCCGTAAAACCATATTCTCCAAACTAAAATTGCAACGTTTCTCAATAATTTCATATGGAGTCAAAAATACTAATTATAATCGTTTCAAAACTTCTGTATAAATTCCTATTTTTGTCAATACAAAAGAATACTAAATGTCAAGAATACTTACAGGCGTACAGAGTACCGGAACTCCACATCTCGGTAATATATTAGGAGCTATTAAACCTGCTATTCTCCTTTCTAAAAACAGCGATAATGAATCGTTTTTATTTATTGCAGATATGCATTCACTCACTCAAATTAAAAATGGAAAAACATTAAGAGAAAACACCTATAGTACTGCAGCTACGTGGTTGGCTTGTGGACTTGATGTTGAAAAAACTGTTTTTTATCGCCAAAGTGATGTTCCTCAAGTAACAGAATTGACTTGGTATTTAAGTTGTTTTTATCCTTATCAGCGTTTAACATTGGCTCATAGTTTTAAAGATAAGGCTGATCGCTTAGAGGATGTAAATTCTGGATTATTTTCTTACCCAATGTTAATGGCTGCAGATATCTTATTGTATGATGCTGAGATTGTTCCTGTAGGTAAAGATCAGTTACAACATCTAGAAATGACTAGAGATGTTGCGAATAGATTTAACCATCAAATGGGAGAAACTTTGGTGCCACCTCTAGCGAAAATTCAGGAAGGAACCATGTATGTGCCTGGAACTAATGGCGGAAAAATGAGTAAATCGCAAGGAAATATTATCGATATATTTTTAGATGATAAGAAACTCCGTAAACAGATAATGAAGATTGAAACGGATTCTACTCCACTAGAAGATCCTAAAAATCCTGATACATGTAACTTGTTTGCACTCTATAAATTAATTGCTTCTGAAAATCAGATTACAGAAATGCGTGCAAATTATGAAGGAGGAAATTATGGATATGGTCATGCAAAACAAGCCTTTTTTGAACTGTTAATTGAAACCTTTAAAGAAGAGCGTGAGAAGTATCAATATTACATGAATAACCTAAATGAGATTGATAAAGCATTGTCAATCGGTGCTAAAAAAGCAACACAAGTTGCAGATGCGGTCTTAAAGAGAGTGCGTACTAAATTAGGATATTAAGATTTTTTTATATTTGTCTTCCAATCGACCTTAATGAACAAACTATTCCTGCTTTTTGTTTTACTGTGTACTAATAGCTTGATATTTTCTCAAAATGACTCGATTGTTTTAAACAACAATAACAAATTAGTTGGAGAAATAAAAAGTTTAGATAAAAGTGT
>JAQRMW010000213.1 GCA_028599075.1 Urechidicola sp.
AAAAATTTACTTATTACTTTTTACAATTTTAATCACTTCTGCTTCTTTTGGGCAGATTGTCATCAATGAATCTGATGCCGATACAGCAGGAACTGATGTTGCTGAATTTATAGAGTTATTCTGGACAGCAAATACAGCCTTAGATGGTTATTCAGTTGTTCTCTTTAATGGAAGTGATGACATGAGCTATCAAGCATTTGATTTAGATGGATATTCTACAGATGCAAACGGGTTCTTTATTTTAGCAAACACTCCTTTAGTCGTTGCGGGAGATTATGATATGGGAGCAAGTAATGTGCTTCAAAATGGGGCAGATGCTATTGCTATTTATCAAGATGATGCTACAAACTTTCCAAATGATACGCCAATGACAATGACAAATTTAATTGATGCGTTGGTTTATGATACTGCAGATGCCGATGATGCCGCTTTATTAGCTGGTTTAGGTGAGACAATTCAATATGATGAAGCTGAAAATGGTTTAAGAGATACAGAGTCTATTCAAAGAAAAGCAGATGGTACATATGAAACTAAGGCACCTACTTTTAGACAAGCAAATGATGCCGCTACCTGTGATTTATCTTTAACAGGTAATTCTGTACTTTGTGATGCTTTTACAGCAGGAGTTGATACCTATACAGCTAGTGTTACATTTGTTGGTGGTGGTACCTCAACTTATAATGTTACTTCAACTTCTGGTGTTGTTGGTGGTGATGACCCAACAAGCATGGCTGCTGGAACGATAACAGTAACAGGCATAGCAGAAGGAACGGATATCACAGTAAATGTTGAAAATGGTGGGTTATGTAATCTAGATAGCAATGTAACATCACCAACATGTATTCCAGGATTAACATTACCTCACTCAGATGATTTTTCGTATGCAGATGGGAGTTTAATTGGCAATGGTTCTTGGGCTAATTTTAGTGGAACATCAGGTGACTTATTGATTGTATCAGGTCAAGCTATAGTTCAACACGGAGTACCTAGTGAAGATGCTCTTTTACCATTTACACCAGTTGCAGGTAACATATATTATGGAATTGATTTTTCTGTTACATCTGGTGGTGTGATTACAGGAGGAGATTATGAATATTTTGCATTGTTTAAAGATTCTAGCTTTGGCTTTGGTGGCCGTCTAGATGTTGTTGAAGGATTAAGTGGCGGAGATTATACAGTTGGTATTTCTTCTACTACTTCTACTGCACAAGCAACTTGGGGTACAGATTTAACTTTTGGAGTAACATATAGAGCAGTTGTGCGATTTGATCAAGATGCAGGTGTAGCCCAATTATGGATTGATGCTTCTGCAGAAGGTGACACTTCTATTTCAGGTACAGCTGATGGAGCTATGGCTATTGAGTCATTTGCTTTACGTCAATCAGATTCGAGTAATAATGAAACGGTTACTGTAGATAATTTGACAATAGCTCAAACTTTTAATGGAACTCTTTCAGTAGCTAGAAATGATATCGAAGGTTTTGGAGTGTATCCTAACCCAGTAAACGCTGGTGAGTTTACAATTCGTTCTATGAGTAATCTAGAAAGAAATGTACAGATTTATGATATGTTAGGTAAGCAAGTTTATAATAGACAAGTACAGGCTAACGAACGTGTACAAGTTTCTAATTTAAACTCAGGAATCTATATTCTTAAAGTAGAAGAAGATGGCAATACTGCTACAAGAAAATTAATTATCGAATAATCAATTATTAACCATATAAATACGTCCTCAAAAAAAACAAGAGGGCGTATTTTTTTACTACTAAAATTTAAACTATTAAAAATGATGAAAAAAACTTACTTAACACTAATTACACTTTTTATTACAGCTTTGTCTTTTGGGCAGACAATCGCAGCTCAAGATTTTGAATCTTTAGGAAGTGATACTTGGGTACCCGTTATTGCGCCTGCAACTTATAACGTTTCTGGAGATGTTTGGGCAACAGTAGCTAGCCTTAGTTCTATTAGTCCTCAATCAGGTTCAAATTTCTGGGGTATGCAAGATTTAAATAATGGTAACGGAGGTGGTGCATTTGACCATACTTTAGCTTTTCCAAACTGGGATGTTACAGGAAAAACAGGATTGTCTGTATCTTTCTATTACCATACAATCGGTTTTGATAGTACCGATACTTTTAGAGTTGAATTCTTTATTAACGATGTTAGCCAAGGAGAAGAAGCTCTTAGTAAAGATACTGCAGGGGCTATGGTATTGTATACAAAATCGATTCCTGATGGAACATTGAATGTTAGATTTACATTACTTGCTTTTCAAAATGGAGGATCAGATTATGCAGGTGTAGACAACATAATTTTAGAAGAAAATGCAGCACCTCCATGTACAGTTACATTGGATGCTGAAACATTTACGTGTAATTCAAATACTGCTGGAGACGATAATGATAGTGTAACTGTAAATATTCCTTATACAGGTTCTGATGCTACTATAACATCAGTTACAACGACCTCAGGAGGTACTGTTGGAGGTGATGACCCTGCTTCTGTATCAAATGGTACAATTACAATAACTGGCCTCTCAGAGGGAAGTGCTTGGGATGTTACTTTAAATGGAGGTAATTGTGATACTAATACTGTTTCAGGAACAGTACCATCTGCTCAATGTGATCCTCTTGCAATGTTGGTTATAAATGAAATACTTGCTGACCCTGATGGAGCAACAGGTGATGCAAATGGTGATGGGTCTGTTAGCACAACCCAAGATGAATTTGTTGAAATCTATAATATGGGTGCAACATCAGTTGATTTAGAAAATTATACGCTTTCTGATGGAGTTGCTGTTAGACATACTTTTACATCTACAGTTTTAGGAATCAATAATATGATTACAATATTTGGTGGTGGTGCTCCAACTGGTGTAGCTGGTGTTGTTCAAACTGCAAGTTCAGGTAGCCTAGGTTTAAATAATGGAGGTGATACAGTTACTCTTAAAAATTCAGATGGCTTTACAGTTGCGACATACACATATGGTTCTGAAGGTGGTGCAAATCAATCTTTAGCTCGTGAACCAGATTATACTGGTGCATTTGTACAGCATAATTCACATACCACTAATCCAATACAGTTTTCCCCAGGAGCTGAAAATAATGGGATATTACTTTCAAATAATTCAAACGAAATCGAAAACTTTACGGTATATCCAAACCCAGTGGTAGATGGTAGATTAACAATCAATACTATGGGCAATGCTGCTAAAGCGATTCAAATTTTTAATGTACTTGGTAAACAAGTATTTGCAACAGAGATACAAGAAAATGGCGCAATAAATGTTGAGTCATTAAATACAGGTGTTTATATCTTAAAAGTTGTAGAAGAAGGTAAAACATCAACAAGTAGATTGTTAATAGAATAACAGTATTCTAAACTTATAGTAAAAGAGGTGTTATTTATTTAGCACCTCTTTTTTTGTTTAGAACATTTGTTTGAAGAGGCTTGTCTTTCTGCTTCCGATAGTTATCGGAATGATGCGGAACCCATTATAAGAGATTAGCTAGATTCCCGCGTTCGCGGGAAAGACAGCAAATCATTATGAGATTGCTTCACTTTAGCCTGTCTTGAGCGACAGCCGAAAGGTTTGTAAAAACGACGTTAGTGTCTTCCTCACGCAAGTGGGGATCCATGTTTAGTGAATTTTTGGATTCCCGTCCCGATAGCTATCGGGATCACGGGAAAGACAAGTATAATGTTTTATTGGCAATTATTCCCTTTGGGGGTTAGGGGGCTTTTGTATATTTAAACTCCATCGTCTCTACACTTCCATCTTTTTGATGCATATCAACAAAAACACTCATAGTATTATCTCCAGTTTTCTCAAAAGTCATTCCTTCAAAAACAACTTTATTAGGTAAGATTTCTATCAGAGGAAAATCAACTGTTTCGTCTTTTGTTTCCCAACCTTTTAAATCGTTATTAAAATGTTTAAGTTGCAGAATTAAGGTATTATTTACTTCTCTAATAATTTCAATTTCGTAGAAAGAAACTTTATCATCTACCACTAGTTTAAAACTCGACATCATAGAATCTCCCATTGGTTGACTCCAAATTTCTTCTGTAATACCACCAAAGGCTTCTCCTTTCCAATTGCCAGAAATCCAAGAGATGTTTTCTAATTTAGGAGCTAACGTTGGGTCATGTTCTGCTGCAATGGCTAGTTTTGTTCCGTCAGAATTTACTGTCAATCGTGTAATATTGGTAATGTCAAAATCTCTTAATGATGCAATTTCAACCCACTCTTTATCCTTTTTAGGTTTAAATTTATAGATGACATTTTTCTTTCCCATGATTATAGTACCATCAGGCAACCAGCACATATCCTCTGCTTTAGGAACAGTTTTGGTGATGAATTTGGTTTTGCCAGTAACAAATTCTAAAGACTTAATCTCCCATTCATCTGTAGCTTTAGAAACAAAACTAATCATGTTACTGTTTGGAATTTTATGCAATGACCTTCCAATATTGGCTTCAATTTTATTGTGCTTATCAATATTTAAATTAGAAACATAGAGTGATAACATATCATTTTCTAAAACCGACGTAACCAGCGTATTTTTATTAAACCAAGTTTGATAACCAATTACAATGCTATTTATAAGCACACTAGATTTTCCATTTTTAAAATTGTATTTATAGAGTTGTTGTGTACCATCCTTTTCTAGGCGAATTGCTGTAATAGCATTTTCTGAAGGAATCTTTAACGGAGAGTATTCACTACCATCCGTTTTTGTAAGCCACTTTTTCTTGCTAGAATCAATAGTATATTGTACAATATCTGTTTGCCCTTTTCTTGTACCCGCATATAAAAGTGTATTGTCGTCAAAAAAGGAAGGTTGATTATCATAGCCTTCATTATCTGATATATTTTTGACATTTGATAAAACAAACTCGCCATTGCTTGTGTCTAAATCAAACAAATAAATATCTGTATTTGGTTGGGCATATATTATAAGTGTAAGAAGTGAGAAGCAAAGTGTAAAAAGTTTTTTCATGAGTAAGATTTTTTAATCAGTTATAAAAATAATGAAAAAGTCCCATTTGCAAGAAACAAACAGGACTTTTAAAAGCTAACCAAATTTTTTAATTAGAAACAATATTTATTTTCAGCAATAACTTTTGCGGCAATTACATTTTTAAGAGCAATCGTATTCGGAGCATTTACATATTTTGTAAAACGCTTCAATCCCATCAACATCATACGCTGCTCGTCCCCTTCAGAAAAATACATAATTGCTTCTTTTCCGTTTGAGCTTATTTTTTCAACAGCATTGAATAAATTTAATTTTGCCATTGCAATTTGCCCTTCAGCTTCTTTTTCTGAAGTCATTTTCATTACTTTCTCAGCTTTTAAGATTGCAGATTCAGCCATATAAATTTCTATCATAATTTCAGCAGCAGCTAAAATTAATTGTTGATGACTGTCTAAATCCATTCCATAGGTTTGTACCGCTTTACCAGAAACCATTAAAAAAGCTTTCTTCAATTTTGCAATCATTGCTTTTTCTTCTGATAAGGTTTCAGAAAAATCTGGAGTGTCAAAAGACGGTATTCCCATCAAACTATTTCCAACTTCCATTGCAGGAGTCATCAAATCAACTTCTCCTTTCATTGCTTTTTTAAGCAACATTCCAACAGTCAACAAACGGTTTATTTCATTGGTTCCTTCATAAATTCTGGTGATACGTGCATCTCTCCATGCACTCTCCATCGGTGTCTCAGTTGAGAACCCCATTCCACCAAAAATCTGAATTCCTTCATCTGAAACAAATTGGGAAGTTTCAGAGGCATATACTTTTATCATTGCACACTCAATTGCATATTCTTGAAACGCATCTAACTCAGCTTCTTCATGTGTTTTTCCGTTTGCTCTATGTTCGTCAATTTTATTTTGGATATCTTTTGCAGCTCTGTAACACGCAGCATCACTTGCAAAAGTGCGAGTACTCATTTCAGCAAATTTCTTTTGAATTGCTCCAAATTCTGAGATAGCAGTTTTAAATTGTTTACGCTCTGTAGCGTATTTTGCCGATTCAGTAATTATTCTTCTACTTGCATCTAAGCATGCAGCACCTAATTTTATACGTCCAACATTTAGTGAATTTAAGGCAATTTTAAAGCCAGCGTTACGAGTTGACAACATATTTTCAACAGGAATCAATGTATCACTAAAAAACACTTGCCTTGTTGATGATGACTTTATACCCAGTTTATCTTCTTCTTCTCCTAAAGAAACTCCATTCGGATTTTCTTTATCATAATCTAAGATAAAAGCAGTAATATTTTTATCATCTTCAATTCGTGCAAAAACGATAAATATCTTTGCAAAACCTGCATTCGAAATCCACATTTTTTGCCCGTTGATTTTATAATGTTTTCCATCCTCCGTTAATTCGGCAGTGGTTTTTCCAGAGTTGGCATCACTTCCCGCTTCTGGTTCCGTTAAGCAATAAGCACCAAAAATATCAGAAGTCAATTGAGGTAAATATTTTTGTTTTTGCTCCTCAGTTCCGTACAAATATATTGGCATGGTTCCAATACCCGTATGTGCTCCAAAGGCAGTTCCGAGAGATCCTGTTGCAGCTGAAATATAATCAGTTACTAGCATTGTAGAAACAAACCCCATTCCGATTCCACCATACTCTTCAGGAATAGATACTCCTAACAATCCCATTTCACCAGCTACACGCATCAACTCTTCAGTCAATGCATAATCTTTCTTTTCGAACCTGTCTTTTTTAGGCCATACCTCACGATCGATAAAATCTACCACCGCTTCTTTCATCATATTTTGTTCTTCGGTAAATTCTTCCGAAATAAAAATATCATCTGATTGCACTTCTTTGATTAGGAATTCTCCTCCTTTTATAGTTTTCATTGTTTTTATTTTAAAAATTCATAAATGCCTGCAGCACCTTGTCCGGTTCCTACACACATGGTTACGATGCCATATTTATTTTTTCTTCTTCGCATTTCATTGAAAAGTTGTACTGATAATTTTGCGCCTGTACAACCTAAAGGATGCCCTAAAGCAATAGCACCACCATTTACATTTACGATATCTTGATTCAATCCTAACTCTCTAATCACAGCTAAAGATTGTGAAGCAAATGCTTCGTTCAATTCAAATAAATCAATGTCTTTTATTGAGAGTCCAGCTTGTTTCAAAGCTTTTGGTACAGCTGCAACAGGGCCAATTCCCATTATACGTGGTTCAACACCCATAGCTGCATATGAAACCATTCTTGCAATTGGTTCTATATTCAATTCCTTTACCATGTCTTCACTCATTACCATAACAAAAGAGGCACCATCACTCATTTGTGATGAATTACCTGCTGTTACAGATCCGCCTGCAGCGAACACAGGTCTTAATTTTGATAAAGCTGAAACAGAAGTTCCTCTACGTGGCCCTTCATCGTCAGAGACGGTATAAGATTTTGATTGTTTCTTACCATCACTTCCTACAAAAATTTGCTCTACATTAATCGGGACAATATCCTCTTTAAAGATTCCATTATCTAAAGCATGCAATGCTTTTTGATGTGATTTAAATGCAAACTCATCTTGATCTTCTCGAGATACTTTATATTGTTGAGCAACCGCTTCAGCAGTCAATCCCATTCCCCAATAATATTCTTCGTGCCCTTCTTTGGCAGATTTATAATTAGGTACTGGTCTATAACCACCCATTGGGATGTAACTCATACTTTCTGCACCACCTGCAATAATACAATCAGCCATTCCTGATTGAATTTTAGCTGCAGCAATTGAAATAGTTTCCAAACCTGATGCGCAATATCTGTTTACGGTCATTCCAGGGACATCATCAATTTTGAGTCCCATTAAAGAAATGAGTCTCCCCATATTTAATCCTTGTTCAGCTTCGGGCATTGCATTACCTACAATGACATCATCAATTCTTGTTTTATCTAATTGCGGAACATCCTCTAATAGGCGTTCAATAGTTTCGGCAGCCAATTCATCAGGTCTTTTAAATCTAAAAACTCCTTTTGGTGCTTTACCAACCGCTGTTCTGTATCCTGTTACTATATATGCTGTTTTCATTTTTTTTTAGTTTCTTAAAGGTTTTCCAGTTTTTAGCATGTGCTCAATGCGCTCTAAAGTTTTTCGCTCTGTCATTAAACTCATAAAGGCTTCTCTTTCTAGGTCTAATAAATATTGTTCTGATACGATTGTTGGCTCAGACAAATCTCCACCAGCCATCACATAACCTAATTTATCAGCTATTTTTTTATCGTGAGCAGATGCATAATGTCCTTTTTCTAAACTGTCAGTTCCTACTAAAAACATCCCCAATGCTTGCTGACCTAACACTTTTACTTGTTTCGGAACAGGTTGCGTATAACCATCTTCTAACATTAAAATAGCGTGACGTTTTGCTGTTGCAATTTGTCTGTCTTTGTTGATGACTACAATATCTTTATGCTGTTTTAAGAATCCTAAATCGTAGGCTTCATGTGCAGATGTAGCTACTTTTGCCATAGCAACATTGATGAAATAATCACGTAGTTTATTTAGCTTCACATCATCTTTTAGTAATCCTTCACTTGCTCTTACTGCCATCTCTTTTGATCCAGCTCCACCAGGAATAATACCCACACCAAATTCAACCAAACCAATATAAGTTTCGGCTGCTGCAATTACTTTGTCAGCGTGCATTGCCATTTCACAAGCTCCACCAAAAGAGTATGCATGAGGTGTGATAAGTGTCGGGCATGAAGAATAACGCAAACGCATTACCGTATCTTGGAAATATTTTGTAGCGAAATTTAGCTCTTCATATTCTTGCTCAACTGCCATCATAAACACCATTGCTAAGTTAGCACCAACAGAGAAATTTGCTCCTTGGTTACCTATAATTACAGCATCGTATTCCGTTTCGGCTAAATCAATTCCTTTATTGATGGCTGCTAAAACTTCGCCGCCAAGTGTATTCATTTTTGATCTGAATTCTACATTCAAAACACCATCACCTAAATGTTGGATAGCGGCTCCACTATTTTTCCAAATAGTTTTCGCTTCTCTAATATTATCTAAAATGATAAAGGCATCTTGCCCTGGAATTTTTTCTTGTTTTTTAGTTGGAATTTCATAATAGAATTTTGCACCTTCATTTATAGTATAGAATGAAGAATTGCCTGAAGCTAACATGTCAGTTACCCAAGTTGTAACTTCATAACCTTCGGATTTCATGAGCTCGATTCCTTTTTCAACTCCAATTGCATCCCAAATTTGAAAGGGTCCGTGTTCCCAACCGAATCCAGCTTTCATAGCATCATCAATTCTGTAAATTTCATTAGAAATTTCTGGAATTCTATTTTGAACATATGCAAACATTGCTGCAAAGTTCTTGCGATAAAACTCTCCTGCTTTGTCTTTCCCTTTGATAAGAATTGCAAAACGATCTATCACATTATCAACATTTTTTGTCAATTCTAATGTGGCAAATTTTGCTCTTTTCTTTGGGCGATATTCCAACGTATCTAAATCTAACGACAGAATTTCTTTTTTGCCATCATTTATGACTCTCTTGTAAAAACCTTGTTTTGTTTTGCTACCCAACCATTTATTTTCCATCATGGTTTCAATGAAGGTAGGGAGTTTAAATAAATCATGTGCTTCATCTTCTGGGCAGTTTTCATATAAACCATTGGCTACATGTACCAAGGTATCTAAACCTACAACATCAACAGTTCTAAAGGTTGCCGACTTAGGGCGGCCAATTAATGGGCCAGTTAATTTATCAACTTCTTCAATCGTTAATCCCAAATCTTTTACTTGGTGGAACAAACTCATGATACCAAAAATACCGATGCGATTTCCAATAAATGCCGGAGTGTCTTTTGCTAAAACTGATGTTTTGCCTAAGAATTTCTCACCATACATCATTAAGAAATCAGTAATTTCTGGTTTGCAATTTGGTCCAGGAACAACTTCAAAAAGTTTTAAATAACGTGGTGGATTAAAGAAATGTGTTACTGCAAAATGTTGTTGAAAATCTTCGCTTCTTCCTTTATTCATAAATGAAATAGGAATCCCTGAAGTGTTCGATGTAATCAAAGTTCCGGGTTTGCGATGTTTTTCTATATTATCAAAAACTTGTTGCTTAATGTCCAAGCGCTCCACAACAACTTCCATAATCCAATCTACATCTGCAATTTTATGCAAATCATCAGTTAAATTTCCAGTTGAAATTCTACTTGCAAATTTTTGATCGTAAATAGGTGAGGGCTTCGATTTTAAAGATGTTTTTAAAGAATCGTTTACAATTCTGTTGCGAACACTTTTAGATTCTAAGGTGAATCCACTTGTTTTTTCTTTATCGGTTAGTTCTCTTGGAACAATGTCTAGTAATAAAACTTCGACACCGATATTGGCAAAATGGCAAGCGATTCCAGAACCCATGATTCCAGAACCGATGACTGCTACTTTTTTAATACTTCTTTTCATTCTTATATACTTTGATGAATTTTTTCTATTTATCAGGATTTAAAAATATCCCTTTTACTTATCAACTCGTTGATATTATCCATCACTTCAAAAAAGTGATTCAACTTGGTTTCAGAGATACTTGCTTTTACAGCATCATTAAATTTGATTACTGTGACTTTTGAAATTTCTCGTTTGTCTTTTCCGTAATCAGTTAGTTTAATTAAAACGCCTCTACCGTCTTCAGGATTTTTTTCTCTAAATATGGCACCCTTTTCTTCCATAGTTTTTAATATGCGCGATAAACTTGTTGGTTCCATTCCCATTTGAGGCCCTAAAGCCGTAGATGGTGTTCCATTTTCATAATCAATATTTAATAAAACAAAAGCCATTGCCATTGTACTATCATGCTTACTAGCTTGTTCATTATACATTTTTGCCACTGCTTGCCAAGTTGCTCTGAGCTGATGATCTATTGATTTTTCTTTTATCATGGATACAAATATATAAAAAATACTATGCACGCATAGTATATTTAAAATATTTTTTACTATTAATTTTTAGATTGAATTACTTTATGAATTCTGTATCTTTGAAAAAACAAACATAGAATTAATGAGTAATTTATTGGTTGCTGAAAATATAGTTAAGAACTATGGCGATTATACAGCATTAAATAATGTAACAATTGAAGTGCCTGAAGCTAGTATATTCGGATTGCTAGGTCCAAATGGTGCTGGGAAAACATCTTTAATAAGAATTATAAATCAGATAATAATGCCCGATAGTGGCTCAGTTATATTAGATGGTAAACCATTAGTTCCAGATGATATTAAGCATATTGGCTATATGCCAGAAGAACGTGGTTTATATAAAGGTATGAAAGTTGGAGAGCAGGCGTTGTATTTAGCACAATTAAAAGGAATGACGCGGTATGATGCTAAAAAGAAATTATCTTTTTGGTTTGATAAATTAGAAATTAGAGATTGGTGGGGCAAGAAAGTACAAGAGCTTTCTAAAGGGATGGCACAAAAAGTACAGTTTATTGTAACGGTTTTACACCAGCCTAAATTGTTGATTTTTGATGAGCCATTTAGTGGTTTTGACCCAATAAATGCAAACTTGATAAAAGATGAAATACTAAAATTGAGAGATGATGGTGCAACGGTTATTTTTTCAACTCACCGAATGGAGTCAGTAGAAGAACTATGTGAATATATTGCTCTATTTGATAAATCATATAATATTTTAGATGGAAAGCTAAGCGATATCAAGAGAGAATTTAAAACAAATACTTTTGAAATAGAAATGTATGATATTAAAAACAAGTTTTTGTTAAACGAGTTGTCAGAGAATTTCGATATCCTTTCTTCTAGTGCTGGCCCAAGAGATAATGAAGCTAGCTTACAGGTTAAAATAAAAGGAGCTAAAGATTCTAACGATTTGATTCAATATTTAGCAATGCACGGATCTATTGCTAAGTATAGTGAAATGATACCAGATGCAAACGAAATTTTTATAAAAGCAATAGAAAAAAATGCTGTAAATGAATAAGCTAAACCTCATAATTAAGCGTGAATTTTTTGCAAAGGTTCGTAATAGAACTTTTTTGGTGATGACTATATTAAGTCCACTTTTGGTTGTTGGTTTAGGAGCTTTAGTAGGTTATCTGAGCAAAGTAAATCAAGATAGTATTAAAATAATTGGCTATTTAGATGATTCAAAATTATTGCTTGAAAAAGATTTTGAAAATTCTAAAACGATTGAGTATCAAGACCTCTCGAATGTAGATATAGTAATTGCTAAATCGCAAGTAGAGCATGGAGATTTTTATGGATTCTTATATGTTCCTAAAAAAGATAGTATCTCAGATATTGCGACTAATATTGAATTTTATTCGAAAGAACCTCCAAGTTTGCAAGTGATTTCGGAAGTTGAAAGGATGGTAGAGCACAGGTTAAACCATATTCTACTAGAAAAAAAAGGGATTGATGCCAATGCCTTAGATGAGGCTAAAATAAATCCTAATATTAAAATTTTAAGTTTCTCTGGCGAGAAATCATCCAAATTAATTAGGGGAGTAAAAATCGGTATTGGTTTATCAGCAGGGTATTTAATTATGATGTTTATCATTATATATGGTGCCATGGTAATGCGAAGTGTAATTGAAGAAAAAACGAGCCGCATTATTGAAGTAATTATATCTTCAGTAAAACCATTTCAATTAATGATGGGTAAAATTGTTGGTACAGCACTGGCAGGCTTATTACAATTTTCAATTTGGGGAGTTATTTTATTAATCTTAAGCATTATTGCAACAACTATGTTTGGTGCTGATGTAGCACCAATGGGTGCAGGAAATTTACCAATTAACCAAGTTGATGTTTTAGACACAGTAGTTAAATCAGAAATGCAAATAATTATTGAAGAGCTTTTAAGACTTCCAATTTTACCTATATTCTTAGCATTTACAGTTTATTTTTTAGGCGGATATTTATTGTATAGTGCTTTGTATGCAGCTATTGGTGCAGCTGTTGATAATGAAACAGATACACAGCAATTTATGTTGCCAGTTATTATCCCTTTAATTTTAGGGGTATATATAGGTTTTGCTTCGGTAGTGAATGAGCCACACGGAAGCATCGCAACTATTTTTTCAATGATTCCGTTCACATCACCAATTGTGATGATGATGCGTTTGCCATTCGGAGTGCCATGGTGGCAAATAGCCTTGTCATTAGTATTGTTATTGGCAACTTTTGTGTGGATGGTATGGCTCGCAGCAAAAATTTATAGAATCGGGATATTGATGTATGGTAAAAAACCTACGTACAGAGATATTTACAAATGGTTAAAATATTGACGAGATGGAAAAACTTAAAGAGATATTAAATTATCATATAGAATTTACAGATTCTTTTGGTTTATCAGTAAAAGGAATTTTATTGGTGTTAATCGCCTTATTTGCTACTACATTTATTTTAAAATTTTCTAGAAAAATAATTACCAGAAAATTACCTGAAGAAGATAAAAACAAATTCATTCCATTATTTAATTATGTACGGTGGTTTGTGTTTGTGGTGATTTTTTTAATTGTGTTAAATAGCTCAGGAGTAAACTTAACTGCTATTTTAGCTGCGTCAACAGCCTTGTTGATAGGTATTGGTTTAGCCTTACAAACATTTTTTCAAGATATCATTTCAGGAATTTTTATTTTGATTGATCAAACGGTACATGTAGGAGATATCATCGAACTGGACGGTAAGGTTGGACGTGTTGATGAAATAAATTTAAGAACAACTAGAGCAGTTACTATTGACAATAAAGTAATCGTAATTCCTAATCATTTATACCTAACCAATAGTCTGTATAATTGGACAGAAAACGGAAATAAGACACGAGAAAGTATTTCTGTGGGAGTGGCTTATGGGAGTGACACTCAATTGGTAAAAGAACTTTTGGTAGAGGTTGCAAAAGCACATCCAAAAGCTCTAAAAATGCCAGAACCTTTAGTTTTGTTTACTGATTTTGGTGACAGTGCGTTGATGTTTAAATTAATTTTTACAATCAATAATAGTTTTGAAGCTGAAATATCTAAAAGTGAAATTAGGTTTGCGGTAGATAAAATATTTAGAGAAAATAATATTAAAATTCCATTTCCACAAAGGGATGTTCACGTTATTGAGAATAAAAACAACTAGATAAAAGAATAAATTAAATTCAGAAAGTAGATGACTTTTTTCTTATAGTCTATTTTCTTTAATCTTTAAAAAAATGCCAAAAATATTAATCATAGAAGACGAATCTGCAATAAGAAGAGTATTGTCAAAAATTATTTCTGAAGAAAATGATAGCTATCAAGTTGAAGAAGCGGCCGATGGTTTAATAGGAATAGAGAAGATAATGAATACCGATTATGATTTGGTTTTGTGTGATATTAAAATGCCAAAAATGGATGGTGTTGAAGTCTTAGAAAAAATAAAAAAGATCAAGCCCGAAATTCCGATGGTGATGATTTCTGGCCATGGCGATTTGGATACTGCTGTTAATACCATGCGTCTTGGAGCCTTCGATTATATTTCTAAACCACCCGATTTAAACAGATTATTAAATACAGTTCGTAATGCGTTGGTAAAAAAAGAGTTGGTGGTAGAGAACAAGCGCCTTAAGAAAAAAGTCTCCAAAAAATATGAAATGGTGGGTGATAGTGATGCCATTATTCAAATAAAAGAGATGATTGAAAAAGTGGCAGTTACCGATGCTAGGGTTTTAATTACTGGGCCTAATGGAACAGGAAAAGAATTGGTAGCTCATTGGCTGCACGAAAAAAGTGCACGTTCTAAGGCGCCGTTAATTGAGGTAAATTGTGCTGCGATTCCGTCAGAATTGATAGAGAGTGAATTGTTTGGTCATGTAAAGGGATCATTTACAGGAGCCAATAAAGATAGAGCTGGTAAGTTTGAAGCTGCAAATGGCGGTACCATTTTTTTAGATGAAATTGGAGATATGAGTCTATCTGCACAGGCAAAAGTATTACGTGCTTTACAAGAAAATAAAATTAGTAGAGTTGGTAGTGATAAAGATATTAAGGTAGATGTTCGTGTAGTGGCGGCTACCAACAAAAATCTTAAACAAGAAATTGCTGACGGTAAATTTAGAGAAGATTTATACCATAGGTTAGCAGTAATTTTAATTAAAGTTCCTGCCTTGAATGAGCGAAGAGAAGACATTCCGTTGTTGATTGAATTCTTTACTTCTCAAATTGCAAAAGAGCAAGGAATTGCTAAAAAGACTTTTTCTAAAGATGCCATTGACTTATTGCAAAAATATGATTGGACAGGAAACATACGTGAGTTAAGAAACGTGGTAGAGCGCTTAATTATTTTGGGTAATGCAGAGGTTTCTAAAGCAGATGTACAGCTTTTTGCTAGTAAATAGTTTTACAATATAAAATTCACAATGAAGAAAATAATAATTATACTAATTTCAATATTAATTACTTCATGTTCAATTTCCAAAGTCAAACAGGAAAGTATAAGAATACTTCAATTTGAGAATTTAGAGAATGGCATTGCTAGAACAACAAAAGCGAACACTATTCATATAAATCATAATGATACAATAATTGAACAAGCATATGCTTTTTTTATCCCCCAAAAATTTAAAAAATATAAATCATCAGTTGGTACTGTCCCAACAGTACACTTGTTCACATATCACAAAAAAGAAAAAATTATTGTTATTAAAAATAAAATATTAGAAAATGAAATAAATGTAAACCTTAGTAAAGAGTTGTTTTTTAATGAAGTTGAAAAAATGTATTTATCAAAAGAAATT
>JAQRMW010000214.1 GCA_028599075.1 Urechidicola sp.
GCACAAGTTCTTTTTACATTTAAAGGAATGTGAATATCGTTATAATTATAGAAATAAAAATTTGTATATTAGCACCCTAAAATTAATCAAAGATAACCCTCTTAAGTTATCTTGAACCAATTTTATTATCAAGAAAGTGAATTTTATATCTGCCCACAACATATACCAGTTTTAATTCATAAACCACAAGAATTGGTTGGTTTATTAGATGGTGCAGAAAAATTACACGGAGTGTAAAATTTAATTTTTGATTGACTAATTACGGTTTAAACCTAAATTTTATTAATCAACCTCTCTATTATCACCGAAGTATCAATCAACATCAAACTAAAGATTCCTGCAAAAATGAGCAGTTTTAATAGGTTGTGTAGAATGATATAGCGCTGCTTTGTATTTGAGTTCCACAATAAGAAAATGAATATCAATAAAGATAATCCTGCTGCATAAAAGTAATATTTCATCCACCCTATTTCTGGGTATTGCCATAAGAAATAAATGGGAATCAAAATTAACAACAATAAAAAAGTGCTAAATTTTTTGATAAATACTTCGCCATATTTTACTGCTACTGTTTGATTATTTACCAATATATCACCATCCATATTTTCAAGGTTTTTCATTAACTCTCTAATCAATAATAATAGGAATAAGAAAACTGCGTGTACAAAAATGATGTTAGAGAAATTCTTATAGTACACAAATACTGCAAAAAATGGAAGGATGGTTAGTATAGTTGCGGAGATCAATCCAATAATAGAATATTTTTTTAGCTTGTGAGAATAAAACCAAATTAAAAAAATATAAACTGCAAAAAAGAATGCTGCTTTCCAAGAAACCAAATAAGATAACAATACCCCAATAAAATTCAACAAAAAATAAATAGTCAATTTTGTTTTCTGACTAACATATGCATCAATCTTTGATTTTACAGGTCTATTGATTTGATCTTTTTCTTTATCGTAAAAATTATTGATGATATAACCCGAGGCTACCACGCAAACAGATGCCAACACAATGAAAAATAAATTGGTATCTAATAAAACTGTTCGTAAAGATTTATCGGGAGAAAAAATAAATAACGCCGCCAAATATTGTGCAATTACTAGCGCCAAAATATTATAACCACGTACAATAGAAAACAAGCTAAATATTTTTAATCCGTATTGCTTTATTGTTGTGACGTTGGACATTTAAATAGAAATATTAAGATTACTGTCTAGAAAGAAATGACAATTAGAATCTATATACCAATTCTAATTTGTAGTTTTTTAATATCTTTTTGGCTTTTTCATAATCTTCAGTAAATCCAAGGATATAGCCTCCACCACCAGATCCACATAACTTTAAATAGTAAGCGTTGGTATCAATTCCTTTTTGCCATATTGAATGAAAAGCACTTGGAATCATAGGCTTAAAATTTGATAGAACTACTTTAGATAATTGTTTTACATTATCAAAAAGAGAGTTTACATTGCCATGTAAAAAATCGTCTATACAAGCATCTGTATAACGTGCAAAATCTTCATTTATCATTTTTCTAAAACCTTCTTTTTTCATCTTGTTCATAAAGATGTTGACCATTGGAGCCGTTTCTCCAACCATCTCAGAATCTAATAAGAATACAGCACCAGCTCCCTCTTTTTGAGATGGAATACCAGTTGCTTCTAAATTGTCTTTAGAGTTGATTAAAATAGGTAAACTTAAATAAGAATTTAATGGATCTAAACCAGAGCTTTTTCCGTGAAAGAATGATTCCATCATCGAAAATATTTCTTTTAATTTTAATAATTTTTCTCTAGTTAAGTTTTCTAAAACAGTGATTTTATCATCTGCATATTTATCATATACTGCTGCTACCAAAGCACCTGAGCTACCAACTCCATAGCCTTGAGGTATACTAGAATCAAAACACATTCCCTTATCAATATCACTTTTAAAAGCAGCTAAATTAAAATGAACTAAATCTGTTTTTAACTCAGATAAATACTGATGAAATTTTAATAAATTACTATTAGATTTTTTTGCGTTATCAGATAAGTCCTCAGATACTTTTAAGGCACCTTGATATGAATTGTAGGGAATCGCCAAGCCTTTAGAATCTTTGATAATTCCATATTCTCCGAAGAGTAATATTTTTGCGTAAAATAATGGCCCTTTCATAGTATCAATTAATGAGGAATAATTAAAAATGAATAATTATTTTTTTGATGATTTTACAATAGTAATTAATATTTTCAATATTTCAGTTGATTTTACCTTAAATTTTTTAAAAGTTATATCATTGATAAACTTTGTTTTATACAGCAATTCTAGCCAATAATCAGTTTCGTTTGCCTCTTTTAAGCTAATAGACATTTTATGAATAAAATCTGGTTTACTCTGAGCAAATTCTGCTTCTCTTATATTAGCCCCAATCGATGTTCCTGACTTCAAAATCTGTTTAGACATTACAAACTCCCCCTTCTCAACCAACTCTTTATACAAATTCACAATATCAATAGCAAAGTCAATACTTTTTTCTTTGACAATGTTTTTCTTTTCCAAAACTGCAATTATAAATTATTCCTTATTCATTTTCAATTTAAGCATTTAGCGCCTTGCCCAACATTGTCGCAAATATACTGATTATTCTGACAATATTGTTTTAATTCATCGTCAACAAATTTTGCAATAGGCTCTTTTTCAGATATTGGGAACAACAAATGTACATTTGCACCAGCATCTAGCGTAAAGCATATATTTGAATTTGTTGCAGCTCTATACTCCCAAATTTTGTCAATAATTTTAAATGTATTAGGTTTCATTAAAATAAAATATGGGTTCGATGTCATCATCATTGCATGCAATGTCAAAGCTTCACTTTCTACCAAATTTACAAAGGCTTTTAAATCACCCGATTTTAATATCGATTTCATTTTACTGATATTCTCTTCGGCTTGTTGAAAACGATTTTTCGCAAATGGATGATTGTGCATTAAATTATGACCTAAGGTACTACTTACCTGCTTTTCTCCTTTATCAACCAATAAAATAGTGTCTTGGTAATTCTTAAAATTTGGATGAACAGCATCCGAGAACTCAACTCCATATAAATCTGAACTATCTTCAATTTCATTATGAGCTCCCCAAACTACCACTTCTCCTTTTACAGATCTACATGCAGAACCAGAACCCAGTCTAGCTAAAAAAGATGCTTTTTTATAAAAATACTCATCACTCATTTCTGAGGTCAATGACCGCTCTAAACTCATAATACCTAATGCCAAGGCACTCATACCACTTGCAGACGATGCTATTCCGCTACTGTGCGGAAAAGAATTTTCTGACTCAATTTTAAAATCAAAATCTTTTAAATAAGGGCAATAGGTTGCTATTCGTTTAAAAAATGTTGTGATTTTCGGTTTAAAATCTTCTTTCTTCTTGCCTTCAAAATAGATTTCAAAGTTTACTTCATCTCTCGATTCTGTTAAGTGGGGTTGAAATATCAAAGTGGTTATTGTATAACAAGTATCTAGTGTAAAACTGATAGAAGTATTCTCAGGGATTTGATGTTCTTTTTTACCCCAATATTTAACCAAAGCAATATTACTCGGAGTTTTCCAAGTAAAGAATCCTTTAGAAAGTTTAGAAGTATCTAATGATTGAGGAATAAAATCTTGTTCGGTCAAGGCAACATGTTTTTGCAAAGATAAAGCTAATTTTGCATTTCGACTAAGCCTATTGAAAAATTACGAATTGTGATTTGGTCCTGATAATAATCAGGATTAGAATTATTGAAAGCCTATTGATTCTTTATAATTATTGGCAAAGAAAATTCCGTAGCCACTGGCATATCCCTTTTAATTGCAGGTTTAAGCATTGGTAAACTATCAATTCCGCTTTTTATAAGACTGTCCAGATTAGGAATTTGCTTTTGAATAAATTCTGAAGATTTAATGTGCGATAAAGAAACCTTACCTGTATTATCAATTTTTAATCGAATCAACAAAGTGTCTTGTACATGCTTTTGGGTACTAATATTAACTGACGATAAAGAGGCATAAATGTGCTCAGACAATTTTATTTGAGAACATATCATTTGTTTTTCTTGTGATGGAATGCTATCACATTTAGGAAATAATGGAAATACATCTACCGAGTTGTAGTCAATCACCGTGTCTACGATTGAGTCATTAGACAATTCTTTCTTTTGAAAAAACTCACAGGATATTAGAAAAAATCCACAAAGAAAAAATAGAATTAAGCGTTGAAACATCGGTTTAATTTAATAGCTAAAGTACGTTTTTAATCCGGAATAGGAATCTCCATATTAACTTGTGTTCCTGTATCTTGATATGATTTAATCTCAAAACTACCGCGCATCATTTTTATTCTTGCTTTGATTTGGCTTAAACCTAATCCATCCTTATGTATTACCTCATCAACATCAAATCCATCACCATTATCTGTAATCTGGATTTTCAATGTATTATTTACATCAAACAATTCAATCGTAGCCATATTAGCATTGCTATGTTTCAATATATTATTGATTAGCTCTTCATTAATATTATGGATTTTAATTTCAAAGCTTTGGTCATACCTTTTAATTCCTTTAGATTCAGAATTAAATACAAGTTGTGAATTTGAATATTTTTCACATAAATCTTCTGTTGCTGTTGCCAAACCAAACTTTAATAAAACAGATGAAATTAGCTTATGAGATAAGTCTCTAATTTTATCTGATGCTTCTCCTATAATCATTTCAATTTTAGCAACTTCTTCAGGGGCTTCAGACTTCAATTCTGATTTAACTGCATATAAATGCATGTTTGCCGATGACAAGAGTGTACTCACATTATCATGTAAAATCTCAGCAATCTGGCGTCTTTCAGCTTCTTTTCCATCAAGAGTTGCATTCAATATTTTAATCTGTGTTTCGTTTTGTATAACTTCTAACTCACGGTCTTGCTTCATTTTCTTTTGTAGCAATTCTAAATCTAATTTTTGCTTTTTAAGCCTATTGGTTCTAACAAACAACCAAATAATGACTAATAAAACAATTGTGATTCCACCAAAAACATAGAGTAATATTTCGGCAATTTGTCGTCTCTGCTTTTCTATTTCGGTATCTTTCTCTTTTTGCTCTACATTATATTTAGCTTCAATCTCAGTAATTTTGTTTACAGAAATTTCACTCATTAAGTTTTGGTTATACTCTACACTTTCAAACAAGTAGTCATAACCCGTTCTATAATCTTCTTGCAAATAAAATACTTGTGATAAATTGTCTAATGTTACAGCGTTAACCTCTCTCGATTTCATATCTGTTCTACCAGCTAATAAATCAAGTGTTCTTATATAATATTCTTTTGATGTTTCTAAGTTTTGGGTGTACATATTTAATGAGCCCATGTTAGCCAATGCACCTGCCAACTTAATTGTATCACCTCTTTTTTCGTGTAATTCTATAGATTTTTTACCATATTCCTCTGCAAGAACAAAGTCGCCTTTACCTATTGCAACACCAATTAAATTTATATAAGCCGTAGCTAAAGTTTCGTCACTGGTTGGTTTTTTTGGCAGAAACTCTAACACTTTTTTGTAGTAAACTTCAGCAGAATCCATCATCCTTAAATTTTGATAAGCACTACCAGTATTTAAATATAAACTACTAATTAAAACAGAATCGTTTAGCTCTAGACTATGTTCAACTCCTTCTTTAAAATATTTTAGTGCCTTTTCATAATTCTTAGCTCTACTAAATATTCTCCCAATGGTTTCGTCATATTTTATATCAAACTTTAATGCTCCAAGTCTTTCTATATCCGAATGTCCTTCAAGCAACAGTTCTAATGCCTTTTCATCATTTTCATTCAGTATAAAAATTTCGGCTTGGTAATAATTGAGCTTAATAGCAAATAAATCATTATCAGATGATTTTAACTCTAATGCCTCATCAATTAATAATTGAGCAGCTTCAGTATTTTTTTCATCAATCTGTTTAGCGATTGAAATAAGTAACTCTTTTTGTTGTGAAATTGTTTCATTTTGTGCTTGTATGCTCACACTGATAAATAACAGTAGGCATAACAATCGAAGTAGTGTTCCTTTTACCATATGGTTTAAACGCATTAATTATGTTTAAAATTAATTTTTATTGGAAAATAGGGAAGCTTAAGACCGTGAAAATACAAAAATTATAATCGCCTACAAAAACAAAAAAACCGAAGTAAAACTTCGGTTAATATAAATTAAGGTTACTGTACTTAAAATCACTCTATTTTTTCCCCATCTAAAAATAGGGTTTCTTTAAGTTGGTTTATCCTCTCCGAAACAAAGTCAGTGTAAACTTTATCTTTTGATTTAAACATATCAATAAATTTTTGATAATTTTTTAAAGCGATTTTTTTATCCTTATAATACATCTCTTCACTTATTGCTAACTCGTACAATGCTGTATATCTTTTAGGGTTATTCTGAAATGATTTTTCGAAATAATAAATGGCCTCTTTTAAATTATTTTCTTCTTTATGAATAACCCCCAATAAATAGTACTGTTTATCTAAATCTGGCTTTGCAGTATAAATTGAAAACAACAATGAGTTTTTTGCTTTTTTTGTTTCACCTAAATCATACTCTACAGTTGCCAAACGATATAATATTTTTGAGTTGTTGCGATTAATATTCAACGCTTTATTAAAATACTCTTTAGCCAAATCTAAACTGTCTAGTTTTAAATAAGACATCCCAAACATTTCATAAACATTTACTGATTTATAATTTTGACGCTCTAAATTATCCAAATAATCTAAAGTGCTTTTATAATCTTTATCACCATATAGCTGATTTGCCTTTAGCTGATTAAAATTAATGTTATCTGGCGCTAACTGCAATCCCTTATCAATAAAAACCATGGTCGAATCTTTATCTTTTAAATCATTAAAAAATACTGCAAGCCTATAAATACTTTTTATATGAAGTGAATCAATGTTATAGGCATCTAAATAACTTTGTCCCATGGCAAAAAACAGACTTTGCTTTTCATAAGATTTTGCTAATAAATAGGGGTAATTAGGATTTAATGAATCTTGCTCTATTAAATATTTAAAAACATACTCTGCCTTAGTTGCCTTGTAATTTGACAGATACAACTTACCCAAATTATTAATCATTATTAGGTTAGACGAGTCTTTTTGCATCACATTTTCATAGGCCTTTATGGCTTTTGATGGGTATCCAGAAAGTTCATAAACACTCCCAAGTTTTGTCTTTATAGCTATTGATTTGTTTTTTTCTAAAGCCTGCTGATAATTTTTTATCGCTTTACTATAATTCCCGATTGATTTATAAATATCTCCTGTCTTATCATAAACTGCAACAGTCTTATCATCACTACCCTCTAGTATCATCAACGCTTTTTGGTAATTGCCTATCATCAGTAAGGAATCTATATCTTTAAAAACCGAAGTCTGAGCTTCGGTTTTATAGCATAGTATTATAATAATGGCTAATAAAAATGGTTTTCTCATAAACAAAAATTACTATTCAATAATAAAAGATATCGGTAACATATAAATAACATTTACAGGTTTTCCATCTTGTTCTCCCGGAATCATTTTTGGTAATGAATTTATAACTCGTCTTGCTTCTACCTCTAAATCTTTATGTGGCGCTCTTGCCCCAAGAATTTCGATATCTCCAGTTTTTAAAATCTTAAACTGTATATAAATCTTTTGTCGTCCAGCCTCTAAGCCTAAATTTTTAGAAGTTTCTATATCAAAGTTATCCGCAACAAATTGCTGCATACTTTTATTAAAACAGTCTTTTAAATTATCTGAATCCTCACAACCAGGAAAAATAGGTGAAATATCCACTTCAGTAAAACCACGTTCAACTTCTGGGTTAATGCTCACGCCAATCTTATTAGTATCAACTTTAAATGTCCTAAGTTTTCTTCCATTTTTAAGTTCAAATAACTTATAAGTTAATTTAAGCTTATGTTTATTCTCAAATTCAGAACTTATTTGCTCTAGCTCTATTTTCTCTTCTGGCCATAAATCTTCAAAACTAATTTCTTTTCCAAAATTTGGATCTTCTTTACCTATATACAAATCAATATATGTTTCCCTTTCTCCAAGAGTTGTAACTAACTCTCCATTTTGATAAACATAATACGTCATCAGTTCTTTTTTTACAACTGCTTCTTCTGTAGAACTTGAATTATCATTTGTTTCGCAAGAAGAGTACAATAACATACTTGCCAATACGGGTACTAACAATAAATATTTCAACTGTTTCATTTTTTGTGATTTGTTCTTTGTAATCATAGTAATGCGTTTTTTAATGAATGATTTTTTATAAAATTGGTTGACAAACGAAATATTCTCAACCATAAATGTTTCGGAAAGGAGTTTGTTAAAGTAGCTATGCTTATCCGTTTCTTTTACTACTTCAGCATCCGATACATATTCGTGTAATTCGGCAATTCTCTTTTGATATACATACAGCATTGGGTTAAACCACATTACAATTTTAAAGATTTCGAAAAATAATAAATCAAGTGTATGTAACTGTTTACTATGCACCAACTCATGTTGAATGATTTGTAATTCCTTTCTCTCGGTGAGTTTCTGATTGATAAAAATATAATTGAAAAAAGAAAAAGCAGACTGCTTCCCTTCCAAAAGAACCAACTTGTACGTAGCTTTCTTAATTATTTTGTGTGATGATATCACCTTGATGATTCTAAACAACTTCACCAAAAACAGGATTGAAAAAAAGGTAACTCCCACATAAAAAAATAAGTTGATATAATTAAAAGTTTCTGTTGACCTAATAGTTTGTTCAATTACAACTTGTGGATTCAAGACTACTTCTGGTAACAGCACCATAAATTCTTGAGGTACCGTTTTTTGGATACTTTCAAATTTTAATAAGGGAATGATAAGTGATAAAATAGGCGTAGTTAAAAGATAAGCTCTATTCAATTTAAAAAATGTTTCTTTCTGCAAAAAGATATCATAGACTGCCAAAAACAAGGCTTGAAACAGAATTATCTGAATTATATAATTTATCATAGCTATTGATTTTTATCATTAATGTTTTTTAGAATCGCTTCCAAATCTTTTATATCTACATCATTTTTATTTACAAAAAATGATACCATACTCTTAAAAGAACCCTCAAAGTAACCATTCATAATTTTGTTTAAACTCTGGTTTTTATAATCTGATTCTTGCACTATTGGTAAATAAATATAGCCCCTTCCCTTTTTTTTGTGCGAAACAAATTCTTTGGTTTCTAAAATCCGTATGATGGTTGACACAGTGTTATATGCAGGCTTTGGGTCTGACAACTCATCTATTATCTCTTGTACAGATGCTTCTGAAAGCCTCCATAAAACTTGCATAAATTGTTCTTCTGCTTTTGTCAATTGTTTTTCCATATGATACTACTTCAAATAAGTTTGATACAAATATAACTAAATTTTTAGTTCGAACTAATTTATTAGTTGAATAATTATTCTCCACCACGTCTGTTCGAGTGATTTTTGATAAAAAATTGTATCGAGAACTTTAAGATTAAATAAATTTACTTGTATTTTTACATTATTAATTCACCGTCCGGACGAGGAAGCATGACGAAGTAATCTCATTAATAAATCTATAAAGAGATTGCGTCAGTCGTTCCTCCTTCGCAAAGACGAACTAATAAATTTATATGGACATCTTTTTACTTATTCTTGGCTTTCTATTTGTACTCCTCGGAATCATAGGTTCTTTTCTACCTGTATTACCTGGTCCTATTACAGGTTGGGTTGGCTTACTCCTCCTCCACTTAACAAAAGTCATTGAAATGAATTGGACTTTTTTAGGCATTACAATAGCAATTGCAATTTTTGTTTGGGGAATCGATTATGTGATTCCCGCTTGGGGCACCAAAAAATTTGGCGGCAGTAAATACGGAGTTTGGGGTACTATAATTGGGCTGATTATTGGAATCATTTTTTTAGGTCCACTAGGAATTATCATTGGCCCTTTTGCAGGTGCATTTATCGGTGAAATGATTTATGATAGCAAAGATGGTGGCAGAGCTCTAAAAGCTGCTTTCGGTGCTTTTGTAGGATTTATGCTTTCTACCGGACTTAAACTAATAACCAGCTTAGTATTTGTGTATTTATATTGGTCTAAATTTTGGGAACACAAATCACTGTTTTTTTAAACAGTAAATTCCAAAAAATCAAATAACAAATTCCAATTAGGAAAATTATAACTTACGTCATTAATTAAATGCCTTTCCCGAGTAATCGGGAACCAAAGTTTAGCAAAGTATTATAAATTGCTCAATGTTAGATTTTCAAGATAAAATTTCTCCCAAGTCTAACTGACACCAAATAAAAAAAGCGTCCCGAAGTACGGGAAGCTTTCCATTGGTTTTAATAAACCTAATTGACGTTTTTCAACGTCAAAACAACACAACTCTGTATCCTAAAATACAGACTACAAATATACATAACTTTTTAATTATTCGTAATTTTTAAAACAATATTTTACAAAATCTACTATTTGTTATTTATCAATAGGTTGTATCTTTGCGAACTAATTAATAAGTCATCTTTTTATAAAAATTTCCATAATGCAATTATCAGAATTAGAAATTGTACGAAGACAATCATTACAACAACTTCGAGAGTTAGGTATCAATCCGTATCCTGCAGCTCAATTTAAAACCACCACAACCATAAAAAAGATTGTTGCAGAGTTTGAGGCATTTGAAGGTAAGGAAGTTATACTTGCAGGTAGAATTATGAGTCGTAGAATTATGGGGAAAGCTTCTTTTGCTGAATTGAAAGATAGCAGCGGACGTATGCAAATTTACATCAATCGTGATGAAATTGCGGCTGGTGAAGACAAAACCTTATACAATACTGTATTTAAAAAACTATTAGATTTAGGTGATATTATTGGAATTAAAGGAACCGTTTTTAAAACTCAAGTTGGTGAAACATCTGTAAAAGTAAAAGAGTTAACCCTACTTTCTAAATCACTAAAACCACTACCAACGGTTAAGACCGATGCCGATGGAAATGTGCATGACGGTTTTACAGATGCTGAGTCTAGATACAGACAACGTTATGTAGATTTAATTGTAAATGATCATGTAAAAGATACTTTTATAAAACGTACAAAAATCACAAATTCAATTCGTCAGTTTTTTAACGAACGTGGTTATTTAGAAGTAGAAACGCCAATACTACAACCCATTCCGGGTGGTGCTGCAGCAAGACCTTTTAAGACACATCACAATGCGCTAGACATACCACTGTATTTGCGCATTGCTAATGAATTGTATTTAAAAAGGTTAATTGTTGGTGGTTTTGATGCGGTATATGAATTCTCAAAAGACTTTAGAAATGAAGGGATGGACAGAACTCACAATCCTGAATTTACGGTAATGGAATTATATGTTGCTTATAAAGACTACCATTGGATGATGGAAATGACCGAGCAATTATTAGAAAAAGTTGCTGTTGATTCTAACGGTTCATCAACTGTACCTGTTGATGAACATCAAATTAATTTTAAAGCACCTTATGCCCGTGTTCCTATTTTAGAGGCAATTAAAGTTCATACAGGATTTAATGTTGCAGGCATGAGTGAAAATGAATTGAGAAGTGTTTGTAATAAAGTTGGGATTCCTGCTGATGAGACTATGGGTATTGGGAAAATGATTGATGAATTGTTTGGCGAAAAATGCGAACATCACTACATACAACCTACTTTTATTATTGATTACCCAAAAGAAATGAGTCCTTTAACAAAAGAACATCGCGATAACCCTGCATTGACCGAGCGTTTTGAATTGATGGTAAATGGTAAGGAGTTGGCAAATGCCTATTCTGAGTTAAACGACCCTATTGATCAACGTGCCCGTTTTGAAGATCAATTAAAATTATCAGAAAAAGGTGATGACGAAGCCATGTTTATCGATCAAGATTTCTTGCGTGCATTAGAGTACGGAATGCCACCAACATCAGGTATAGGAATTGGTATTGACCGCTTGGTAATGTTTATGACCAACAATGCATCGATACAAGAAGTATTATTCTTTCCTCAAATGAAACCTGAACGTGCAGCGCCGACGGTTGAATTAAACGATGAAGAAAAAGCTGTTTTGGCTTTGCTTCAAAATATTAAAAAAGTTGAATTGAACGAGTTAAAAGTTCAATCTGGATTAAGTAATAAAAAATGGGATAAGACTATTAAGGGCTTAACAAAAAACAAATTCGCAAAAGTTGATAAAACTGATGATGGGTTGTTTGTGGAACTCGTTTAATTGAATTTGTCATTCTGAGCCTGTCGAAGAATCTTATTATATTAAACCATTAGTGTCCGATAAAGATACAAAAATAATTAAAAGCACCTCACAAGGTCAATAAAACTTAGCCAAAGTTTCAGTTTTCTCAATAGCATGGTGTGTTACCAAAAATATCTAATTGA
>JAQRMW010000215.1 GCA_028599075.1 Urechidicola sp.
TTAGAGTCAATAACAAATTCTTTTCCTGTCTTTACAATATTTGATATTTGACTTGTTAAAAAGTCAGATATTATTTTTCCAATTTCTATTTCGTCCATATTTTCTTTAATGTTGCCTAACGGTTTTGTGTATGAAACGTAGCGTGTAAAAAGGTACTACATTTTCGGATTAACACAGAGCCGAATTTTTATATTTTGTTTTTAACTTATCAATCCTAAAAGCCAAATTTAAAAATTTGGCGGTCTTTGCAAATAAACACAAATCTTTCGGAAAGCCTTTACTAGCTATGTTTTATACACGGTGTTGGCAGTAGTTTTTAATTTCAGGCTCCAGCTACTGTCGCAATTATCTGCATTAAAATTCCTAATCCAATTCCCCATAATGCAGCGTGACAAGCCATTTTTGCTTTGTTAGGACTTTCACTTTTACTACTAAAGTAAATAATTGCACCTGCTAAAGGAATACAAAATGATAAAACTTGTAAGCCTGTACTTAATTTGTCGTTTGGGTTTTCTTTTGGATTCAGTTGTTCTGACATAATTTAAAATTTAATTGATTAGTATTAATATTTGATTTCCTATATAAATTCCGATAATAGACACTAAAGACATTGTTCCAACTCCACTCATTAAACCAGTTATAAACCTTCTTGTATTATTACTTTCAATGTTGAAATATGCTTGAATTGTTCCGTCAATGTAAGTAGGTAAAATAATTAAGATAGACCATAAAAGAGGGATTTTTATAAAACCAAAAATAAAAAAAGGCAAAACGAAATAGCCTAAATTTATTCCAGTACATCTCGAACATAAAGGTAATTGCTTGCCTTTCCAAAAGAATGACCTTTCTGGTTTTTGGTGGCAGAAACTAAAATGTAGATTAGCTCCTTTAATTTTTATGTTTTTAATTTTTCTCATTGATTATTTATTTCCTAAAGCAAAAATCACTGTTAAAATTAAACCTACAATTACTCCTAAAACTGAAATACCGCAAACTTGACTTGACTTTTTGTTATATCCTTCAGCTCTATATTTAACAAACATAAATAGACCTACGATTGAGCCGATAATTGTGAAATTTGCAAGAAATATCCAAGCTTTATCCTCAAATGCCAATTCAGTATTTTTCTTAATATTAGATACTCTACTTTTTTCAGCCTCTTCTTTTTTCTTTTGTTCTTGTTTGCGTTCTGTTTCTTTATAGTTTGAGTAAGATGTATTTTTATATGTTGATTGTGATTGGTTATAATTTTCTTTTTGTTTGTTCGAATAAAAAGAGTCATATACTCTGTCATATTCCGTTTTCTTTTGTGTGTTAATTAAAACCTCATAAGATTCCTGAATTTCTTTGAACCGTTCTTCAAAATATTTATCTCCATTATTTTTGTCGGGATGAAATTTTACAGCTAATTTTTTATAAGCCTGTTTAATTTCTTTACTCTCTGCATTTCTGTTTATTCCCAAAATTTGATAATGATTTTTTATCATACTAATTTGAAAATTTTAATGAATTTGATACTCGAAAAAAAACTGAACGCATATCATAAATATCTTCTTGTTTACAAGTTGTAGTTAGAGTATATATAACACCGTTCTTTATAAACATATAATTATTGTAGTATAATGGTTCTTTGTCGATTACTTCCTTTGCCGTATATGATATAAAAAAACCTTTTGTGTTGTCCACAAATAGAGACCCTTTTTTTATTATTTTCATTTCTGAAAAAGGAGACATCTTTATCCAAGAATCATTTGATACTGTGAACATATCATCAATTGACCCTTTTGCATCTTGAGGTAGTTTTTTAACTACAAGGATTATTGAATAACCTTTATCATTTACATATTTTAAATCAACATTTTTCCCTACTATTTCTTGTTGACTATAACCTTTTGGTATTTCTATGGAATAGGAATATTTTGGGCTTTTATGATATAGTTCAAATGAATTTATGTAATTAGAGAATAAGCTATTTATTTCATTTTTGTTAGCAGTAATATTAAATGTGTATGCAAAACCATTACTTGTAAAAATTGCTTGTTTGTTGAATATGCTACCTGTTGGTATTGTATATTCTAATGCTTTAAAACCGTAGATATAAGGTTCTGTGTATTGTATATTATTAGCGTTTAATTCTTTTTTATAAGAGTTTAAAAATTCACTAGAGAACATATCCTTTTCAATGTCAGTTTTAAATTCACTCAATTCTTTTTTTAAGTCTTTGATTGAAAAAGAATATACAGTTTCGTTATTTTCTGAATTACATCGATATGTATAATAATTTTCTTGAACATTGCTAAAGTCCTTTTGTAATTCACAAGGCGATTCAATTTTGAAAAAGTAGTCAGAGAAAAATTGTTTGTTATCATTTTCTGCAATGGAATTTTCAAATTCGTTTTGGTTTGTTTTTCCTTTATTATTTTGACAAGAAAAAAGAATTATAGAAATAATAAATAAGTATTTCATTTTCATAAATTATAGTTTTTAATTGCAATATTCATAAAAAATTGATTTTACATTCAGGTTTCCTTCTGCAATTGCTTTTTTCAAATCCTCACAACCATCTTCACCAATACTTAATTTTGCGATTCCTCTATTGCCTAATGCCATTCCTGTAAATTCTGTTTGGTAGTTGTCGAATTTAATTGCCATAGTAAAATCATAAATTGCTGTTGAATATTTTTCTAACATTAGGTATGCAAACCCTCTATTGTTATAAGCTTTATAATAATCGGAACGAAATTCGATAGCTTTTGTATAGTCAGCTATTGCACCAGTAAAATTGTCTAATTTCCTTTTATTCAAAGCACGATTATAATAAGCTTCCGATAATTGAAATCTATCTTCAATTGGATATGTGTTAATTGCTAATGAATAATATTCAATTGCTTTAACTATATTTCTATTACTTGACTGACTTAATCCTTCATTATAATAAATTACGGCTTGGTCGTGATTTTTCAAATAATCCGACATATTCGTTTTCATACCATTATCTTCAATTGAATTAATGATATCTAGAAATTCTTTTTGATCGTATTTAAACTCGTCCAAATAAGTATAACATAAAATTTGAAGTGTAGCACTTTTACCAACATAAAAGCCAACCATTGCAACAAGATTACCTTTTACATTTAAGTTTAAATCGTATGTAAAAATCAGTAATTGTTTTTTTTTGTCATAATAGGTTTTTCCTATTTGAAGTTTCATTTTTACCTTATCAGTTTCTATACTTTCTATAACTTTATCTAACCCAAATTTATCTGTATAAAACTCTCGTAATTTTTCAATTTCATTTTCGTTGGTAGTAGTAGCATAGAAGTTTTTAAAAAGTATATATGGGTAATCCATATCTGCATTACCAATTTTTTGATAGCAAGCATCATATCGAATATTCTTTTTATATTCCATATATTCTTTGATAAATTTTGTTTTTTCCTGCAATACTTCTTTAGGTAATCTTTTCCACGTTTTATCAAATCTAACATTAAAACCAAGAGGGTTTTTATATAGAGTTTGGCTTTGAACAAAATATATTGAACAGAAAAAAAATAATGTAATTAATGCTTTCATTTAATATAATTATTCGGTTAAAAATATGGTTTTAATGTAAATTCCATCAGTATCAAATATTCGCCAATCTCCTCGATGATTTATTACTAAAAACAAAATGAGTTCGTCTTTTAAGTCATAAATTCCAAATGTTCTTTTATCTAACATTTTTAAATAAGTAGTATCATTCCCGTACTCATCCTCTACATAGATTCTATCTGGATATTTAATTTTTGGATTTATGTATGGTTCTTTGTAAGTTTTTGGCGAATATGTATAATCAGTATAATAAAGGGTATTATAGTTATTGTTCCGATTTATCCACCCAGGTTTTCCTGTATAAGGATTTGTATTACCTACTGTCGAGAAATTATCATTTATTGTGCTATTTGGTGCTGTTCTGTAATGTGGCTGAACATATGTTCCATTTGCTCTATAGTATCCTTTGACTTTAACGTGGTTGGAATTGGTTTGCGCAATTGAAGAGAGGCAAAAGAATATTGCCAAGAAAAAAAGTAATATTATTTTCTTAAATAGTGCTTTCAATTTTTAATCCTTGCTTTTAATTTGTTATCTCGATTTCCCTTAAATTACTGCCAACGGTTAGTATAAGAATAGTAAGGGATTAAAAACGTACTTACTTTTCGGTTTAGCACTTAGCCAAATTTACAATTTTACCGTTACTTTTCTTTTAACCGTCAAATTGTAAATTTGGCGGACTTTGTAAAAATGCACCAACTTTTGGTTTGGCACTTAACCCTTATTATTTTTATACATTGTTACAGCACGTTATTTTTTCTTTTTCGATTTTCGATAATTCCAAGGTTCAATTACAGTTTTTTGCGACCACATTCCAATCTTGTTGTTTTCTGCTCCTCTTTCGATAATATCATAACTATTGTCTTTAGAGTATTTTTTAAAGTGCATTGCTAATCCATTCTGAACTAACATTTTGTTTAAATTCTCTCCATTTTCTAACTCTACAACAGCAATTAATCTTTTCCATCTGTCTGTTTTTCCTTTTGAAATTATGTGGACATTTTTACCAAAAATATTATCTGAAACGAACTGTTTTGCTTTTTTGCCAAAAGGCTGTTTTTTTTCTGGACAATCAATATGTTCAAAACGAATTACAATAGGATTATTTTCATATAATACTTCAATAGTATCTCCATCCTTAACTCCAATAACTTTTGCAATAAACTCATTTGGAATTTCCTTTTTACCTTTTTTGTTATTACAACTTATCGAAGTTAAGGCTAGAAAAAGAATTAAAATGTATTTCATTATTGGTTTATAAATTTGTCAATTTTTGATTTAGTATATTGTGGTAAATCTGAATTATAAAGTTTAAATGAATTAACATTCATTTCTGTAAACCATTTACTTAAATATTCTTTAATTACATCTTCATCATTTTTAAATTTTTCTGAAGGGTTAATTTCTAAGACTAAAACATCTAGATTATTCAAATCCGACCTTGTTGTGATATAACCAAAATCTTGACTATCAAATTTGTCTTTCCAATTTGGGCTTCTTAATCCACTTGAAGCAATATTTATTGGAAGTAAAGATGCAGTTCTATTTTTTGTTTTGTCAGTTGAATTTTTATGATATAAATAACCATCTGTAATTAAAACAAGAATATTTCTATAATCTGAACTATCTTCAATGCAATAATCTACGACATCATTTTTGAAGAAACGCCAAATATCTGAACCTGGATATTTTTTTGTTTCAATTGTTTTGGAATATATTTTTGATAAATTTTCTTTAAAATTAATTGAAACATTATCAAATATATTTTTCTTTTCCTTTGTGTTTTTTGTTTTAGATAAATCAATACTTAATTGTGTTGCAATTTCGTTTATCTCACTATCATTAGGTCTTGGACTAAAAATAACTTTCATTTTACCTTTTGCCATAAAAGCACCTTTTTTTTCCATATCTTTTTTGAATAATTCAGTAAAGTAGTTTACTACTTCTATATCTCTTTCAAAATGTTCTGGACTACTTGGATATTTAGTTGGTTCAATTCTATCTGATAAGTCTAATAAAATAGTAATATTTAGTTGTTTGTCTTTTTCTTTTGTTTGATTTTTTGGTTGATTTGCATTTACTTCTGTTTTAGGTTCGTTTTTACAACTAACCAAGCAAAATGTAAAAACACCTATAATTAATAGTTTATTTATTTTCATACTGTTGTTAAATTATCTGTTTCTAATGTTTTTATGTTTATTTCTATAAATTCATTGGCTTTTTCAGTTGCTTGGTCAATATAGGATTGTTCTTTTTTGTTAACGCTCATCCAATGAGTCCAGCCTCCTAAAAATTCGTGAAGTATTTTATCAAATTCAGCAGTGTCAATGATTACACCATCAATTTTTCCTTTAAGTTTTTTACATTTTAGTTTTAGAGAATTAATTTCTTCTTTTAATTTAGAAATTGTTTCTTCATTTTTATCTAACTGTTCTTTGTAAATTTCTATTTCAGATTGTTTTGCTTTAATTGCTTGTTTTACAACATTAATTTTATCGTACGCTTCAATTGTAAAGTCAAAAACAAAACCCCAAATTAAATAGACTATAAAACCTGCAAAAATGATTAACCAAAAGTTAACGGATTCAAAAGCCAATTGAAAATTGTATTCTGGTAAATCTTGAAAACTATTTTCTGCTTTAATATTATAAATTTTTTCTGTTATTTCGTACGCTAAAATTGCATCAAAAAGAAAAGTAATTACAATTAATAATCCAATTTTAAAGAATTTTGAAAATCCTTTTTGTTCTTGAAATTTATGTATTAAAAAGCCTAATCCAATAAATACAAAAGGCATAGAAATAATAAGTATTAACTCTGTTAAACCATCTTGATAGGCTCTTGATATTGCTTGTGGGTCAAAAATTGAGTTTGCAACCCCAATTTCGTTTAAACTAAATTGTTTGAAAAATGCTGAAAATGATGCTGAACTATAAAAGATGAACAAATAAATACTCAATGCAGTAAGAATGAGTAATCCGATTGTGAAACTAACTTTGCTCATTTTGTCAGGCATTATTTCTTTTGGATTTTTTCGGATTGAAATGATGTCTTTTTTTAAGTTTTCAATTTTGTTTTCTAAAATTGGTGATTTGTCTTTAGTATTATTTATTTCTTCAACTTTATGTTCAATTTCTTCTAATTGCGTATTTCTTAAAGTAATAAGAGGTTCTTTAAGTTGATTTTGTTTTAGTTCATCTTTTCTTACCATTCGTTTATGGTCTTCTCTAATTCGAGCCAAACATTGCAAAAGCCCCATATGAGAACCGTTTAAATGACCACCTTTTTTAAATCCCCATTCTTCATAATTTTCAGATAATGGTTTTTCAGGTTTGTTTAAATCATCTTCCGTTTGTGGTATCTTGTTTTTTTTGTTTAAATTGTCTTGGAATAAAGATTTTAATTTGGATAGAGCCATATTAATTATTTGATAAGTTTAAAATTTCTTTTTCTAATTGTTCAATTGTAATATTTTTTTTCGCAAAGCCAATCAACCAATCAAATAATTCTTCACTTGTTTCCTTTTCAAAGCCAAACTTTTTGCAGTATTTCATAAAAGAATTTTTTTCATCTTCTTCAATTTTTCCATCTGACCAAATTACTCGAGCAAAATCATAGAGTAAATTTATTTTTGATACGAAATCTGTTGGTATTTGAATACTTACAGAAGTTGGATTGATTATTATTTTTTCAAATTCAACTTTTGAAATTCCTTTTTCTTCTCCTATTTTGAGAATGGTTTCTAATTCTTTTTCATCAAAATTATTGTCACTTAATGCAATCATATATAGATTGAGAAAATGTCCTTTTAAATCTGTATTTATCATATTTTTCTATTATTCGTAAGGTTGGTTTTTAATGTGCTGTAACGTTTGGTATAAAGTTAGTGCTGGTTAAAAATACAATAATTTTCGGGTTTGGCACTGAGCAGAATTTTTTAAATTTTATCTTATTTTTCCGCTAAATGCAAAATTTGAAAAATTTTGC
>JAQRMW010000216.1 GCA_028599075.1 Urechidicola sp.
AGCTTTAAAATTTGTCTAAATTTCTTCTCAGAAATTCGGGAACGGAAAATATACTTGTTCTTCATTGTTTCTCAATAATTTACAAAGATATAAATTTCCCTAAACTATCTTGAACCTTAAAAAATAGTATAGACACATGAAAAATCTCATCTGCTTTTTGGCAATTACATTAATGGTTATAAGTTGTGGAACTACGAATACAAAAAACCTATCAGATTCTAAAAAAAATATGGAGGAAGCTGTAGTGATTTCTAATGATAGTTTAGAATATGAAATTATTATTTATGATATTGGGTTTAATACCTATCTCAATACTATTGCAAAACCAATGAGCTATTATTCGCAAGATTATTTAGAAATTAAAAACAATTTCTATGTTATAGAATGGAATATAAGAGCTAACAATCCCATAAGGTATGGAGATTTGTATGGAAACCAAATAGATTATTCTGCACAGATTGATTATGGCTTAGAAGTGAACTATAAACTCTACAATTACTTTCAATTTTTTGAGAAAAAATATAAGCTAAGGCTTCGGTAAAAACTTCATTTAAAAAAATATATTCCCAAAATCGTTTAATTTTATTATTTTTGGTCTAATGTATAACGTTATAGATAACTTATGGCTAACTCAAGGGTAGAAATAAAAATAGGATCCATTGAATTTATTGGTGAAGGTGAACAAGAATGGGTAACTGAGCAACTAGATAAAATTTTAGAAAAGGCAGAAGATTTAGAATCAAAAATTAAAAAGGCAACACCTACAGCTACATCAAAAGAAGTTGTTGCACCTATTACTGATCAACACCCTACAGATCTATTTTCAACTCCTAAACCAAAACGAGTTATACCTGAAAACCTCTCTACTTTTTTACGTAAAAAAGATGCAGTAGATAAGCAACGAAGAAGGTTTTTAGGAGCTGCTGTTTGGCTGCAACTCAACGGGCAACAGATGATTAAAACAAAAGAAGTTACGGATGCACTACGTGCGGCAAGACAGATTAAAGTTACAAACCCAAGCCATCAATTAAACCAAAATATTGCACAGGGTTTTTGCCAAAAAGAAGGTAGAGGTTTTTATGTGACTCCGCAAGGAGTGGAAAATATTATATAGACTAAATGAGTGGTGGCGCAGGACATATAGCTGATATGAATAATAGAATGAGACAAAATCGTTCTATGAAAGCATCAAATAAACCTAAATTTAAATCTGGAAATCGAGATTTAAATTTTGATACTAAAAACAGTAAAAAGTTGTCCTTTAAAAAAGTTTCTGAAAGTGAACTAAAATTAATAAAAATCCAAATTCAACAAGACCTAAAGAAAGAGAGAATAAATCAACTTTATATTTTTATTTTATCAGTAATCATAGCAATAATAATTATTTTATTAGGTGTGTTCTACCTTAGTTAAATTACTTCTTTAAAAATAAAACATTAGCCCAAAACTAATCCGCATTGCGTCTCTGCTCTCTTCAATATCTAATATTGAGTTGTTTAAAACCCCTGAAGCTTCTAATTTTTTGATACCGTAATCTAATTCTAACCCAAAGGTCATTCTTTCAAAAGGGTCGTACATCACATTTACAATTCCATATCCATGCACATGATTTACATCACCGTTGGCAATTATTTCTCCTGTTAAAGACTCATCAGTTATAAGGTACCTTTGTATATCATTGGTGAAAAATTGAGTATATCCTAAAACTGCATTTGCGTGAATTTTCTGTGTAAAATAGTGCTCGTAAGACGCCCATCCCCCATATGCTGGAGTTGCTTTAAAACCTCCACTAGATGTTGGAAAACCATCATAACCAAAGCCTCCCACACTTGTTATGTATGCCGAAATTCCTTGGCCACCTGTTAATTGATATTGAAAATTGTTTCTGTTTTTTTTCAGCATTCCTGAAATAGAAAATCCATAGCCAAAGAAATTATCTTGCTCTCCTTCAAATTTATATGTAATATTTCTAAATATGGTTGCAAATCTAAAATGCCCCCAATCTTTTTCATGCTTAACGCCTAAAACTAAATCTGGCATCACTTGGTTTGCTTCTTCTAACAAAGGTTCTATTTCTCCATATTTATTGTAATCAGTAATTGGAGCATCTAGAGCAATTATGTATCTCCAATCTGGGTTATTACCAATCGTATTAAAATACTTAATGTGTGGAGAACGCACCCATATACCAGAAGGTGGCCCTTCCCACTCCATAATATTTGGCCATAAAGCTTCATCGCCAAAAGATGCCCAGTTTTGCCCAATTTGCCAATGATCAAATTCTACATACGCTTTTCTTAAGCGCATGTGTCCATTGCCTCCCCAAAAATCGAACTCTACAACTGCCTGTATTTTTTTACCTTCTTTAGTCATAAAGGTAGATTCAAATTTAAGTTGCGTCTGATACATATCCATCTTAAAGCTACCTGAATCATCATCACCAAAAACATCAATTAATCCAATATTAAAAGTATCATTATTTTGAAGTCCACCAAAAACATCGTAATAGCCATTCAATTTTATATTCGCTCCAAGACTTGCTCTAAATTCTGGCACTCCGTTAATTGAATCTTGCGATTTTACAGTAAGGTACCTGTCTTGGCTGTAAGAAGTTAAAACGACAAAACCAGCAAGTATGAATAAGTAGTTCTTTTTCATAATGTCAATTTTAATTTAGATAAATATACTAAAATTAATTGACCTTTATTTACATTACTGAGCAGCAACCATCTTAAAGTCTAGGTATAAAATTCGCAATTCTTTATAGCTTTTTATCAATGCAAATAACAATTTTGCCCATCCGATATACCCTTGAATTAATTCTTTAAAAATTTTAAACAACCAACCTACAATTCTACATCCCAAATTAAATGCTTTTGACTGTTTTCGCAATTTATCAATAGCTAATTGCATATTTTCTTGGGTTACATTATCGCTTAAAAAAACAGTTGCATCCATGTCTTTAGAGAATTCGAAGTAAGAGTTTTCTAAAACCAAACCCCCTTTAAAGTATACTTTAAAAGCTTTTACAATATTGCTAATCCCGCGGGCAACAATTTTATATGCTTTCGACACGTACCTAAAAAAGGCTTTAAAAATATTGTTCTTAATAAAGTTTGCTACTTTTTTTCCAATTTTTTTTTTCCATCTCCAAACTCTTTTTAAACCATCAAACAAACGCATTCCTTTGGTTTTTATATAATTCCATGCGGTATTTATTTGTGCTTTTGTTTTTACCTTTTCGGCAATTAGCTCAGATATATCTTCAACATCACTTCCATTTGCTATGACATTAGCAGCAGCAATTCCTTTAAAAAATTTAGGTGAAATTCTTTGCGCCATTTGTGATGAAGTAGTTGTATCTAACCCCTCAAAATTTAAATAATATTTAGTGAGTTCTTTTCTTAAATTTCCTCTTTTTCGAGTAGTCATTTTTCTCTTTAAACGATTAGAAACTTCTGCCCCAATAGCAACATCAAAACCTAATAACCATAGTTCTATGCGAGCACAATTCACTATAAATTTTCTCCCCAACTCTTTCAATTTAGGAATATCGTCAATCTCAGGAGTACTATTAACAACTGCCTTAACATTGTACAAAAAAGCATCTCTATTTTGATATTTACTCGTAGCTATTGCAATTGAAAAAGCATCTTGATTAAACAATAACTCCATTGAATACCTATTTAATCCAATCTTGTTTGAATCGTGTTTAATAGAAAACAAGTGTAGTATTTTTTTAAAATCAGATAAATCGCTTATTTCCAGCGGCCTGAATTCTTTAACGGGTCTTTTATCTATCAGCCCTAAACTCCAAAGTCGCAATTGAGCTGCTCTATTGATTGCTACAAAAGCATTACCAATAATCTCATCACCATTAAACCAATGATCGGGAGAAAAATGAGATTCATAACTCACTAATTCATCCAATGCGTACCAAGTTTTGTTTCCTACCCAAAAGTCTTTTTTTAAATTAGCATCGCCTTGAAATTGAATCACAGCTTCTCTTATAATAGCTTTATTTTTTTCAATCTCATCTGGATGAATTTTTTCTGGAAGATAACCCAACAACCATAACCTTGAAGCAACTGTTTGAATTCTTACTTGCTGACTTTGTATTTGATAGGTTTCTTCATCACTTTGAGGTGTAGCACTAACGACCCCTTTTACCTTGGCAGTTTCGAAAATACTTTCGAACATTCCCAATTGTTGAGAAGGAGTTCCTTCAACTTCCGGAAAATCATAAATTGGCAATGCAATGCTCATAATAGCAACTCTTTATTTTATTAAGCCCTTAAACAGACCTAACAAACCTAAGCGTGTTTCTATACCAGCCTCCACTGCATTTTTATGAACTTCTAATGCTATTGACGGAATATCACTTAAATCTTGTTTAACAAAATTGTATGAGTCGCCATCAAATTGTGCCAAGGTTTCTGCAACCAAGGTTAAGTTGCCCTCTTTAATAGCTTTTTTCATTTCTGCTCTTAAGGTATCATAACCTTTATCTCCGCTTAAAGTAATGTTCAGTTCTCCGCTAAAGGTTTGTACATGCAATGATGTTAAATCTTTAACCGCCTCGTCCAATTTTTGTAATGCTGCTTTTAGTCCCATAATAATTTATTTTATAGTTAATAATAAAGTTAAGTTTTTAATACAGTTATGAAATATTGCTATAGCAATACTTTCTACAAACCTAAGTTCGAGAATATGGGATTTAGTAAATAAGGGGAATTAGCAATTCTTTCTTTCAAATGCTAAAGTACACATTTTAGGGTGCTTAACAAAAATAATTTTCCTTTCGGCGTTCCTATTTTATATATTTTAATATTTTCTCTAAAACAGGATTTCTATTATCTTCATTCCAAGCTGCAGATAGAATTGTTCGCTGTTTGATTTTGGTCAATTCAATAAATTTAATATTCATTTT
>JAQRMW010000217.1 GCA_028599075.1 Urechidicola sp.
TATTATTATCAAAATAAAATATAATTAGTCAATTTAAAACAGTTTTAATACTTAAATATTATATGAATTTATTTTTTAAAAAGGACCAAATGAAATTTAAAACTCTATTATTTTCACTTATCATACTAGGTATTAGCATAGGTGCTTTAGCACAACAAGACCCAGAAATTTATGATAAATTTGAATCAAAGTTTATTGAAATAGACGGCTATAAAATAAATGTAGAAGTTAAAGGAACTGGTGATCCAATTTTCTTTTTACCTGGTGGTCCAGGGAATTCTCACGATTATATGCAAGGAAATTTTGGGCATTATTACAAAACGAATACAGTAGTCTTTTTTGATTTTTTAGGAAGAGGGAAAAGTGATAATGCAAAGAGTACTTCAGAATACTCAGTAGAGAATGATGTGGAATTGATAGAGAAACTCCGAAAGATATTAGCGTTTGAAAAAATTTCACTTTTAGGCCATTCATACGGAACTGTTCCTGCACAAGCATATGCAATAAAATATCCAGACAATGTAGATAAAATGGTGCTGATTAATGGATTTCATAGTGGAGCCATGTGGCAGGCCAATTGCGATAGTTATAATCAGTATGCAAAAACTCATTTTCCAGAGAAATGGGAAAAACTAATGGAAGTTCGCAAAAAGGGATTTGTTTCTAGCGACAAAGAGCATATGGATATTTACGGTAGTTTCCCAACTAAATATGTTTATTATCACAATACGAAGTTAATTCAAAACTCCCCAAAGTATAAACACAGAGGAATGGCAATTGATGTATATATAGCTATCATTGGAAGAGATGGAGATTTTGATGTATCAGGAAGTATGATTGATCAAGATTATAGACAGAAACTGAAAGATGTAAAAGCTAAGACATTGATTATTGCAGGGAGGTATGATGGTGTCTCAACTCCAGAATTTTCTATTCAATATAAAGAATTTATGCCACAAGCAACTTTTGTGATGTTTGAAAATAGTGGACATCATCCATATTTAGAAGAGCCTAAAAAGTTTTATGCATTGTTAGATGAGTTTCTAAAATAGAAATAAATAATTGCATATGTAACTATATTTTGAGGGGGAATGCAGTGGGGATTTTACTATCAAAACAATAATTGATTTTTCTTGACATTGGGGTGTAAAATTTGTAAATTTGATTTTACGAACCAAAACTAAATTGCTATGTCAGAATGGTATTCCGAACTAACTTCATTTGAAAAAATTTATTGGATAATTACAGGAGTTTCTACGCTCATTTTCTTGTTTGTTCTTATATCCACTTTTATTGGAGCTGATGCTGATGATATCGGTGATGTTGACGCTGAAGTAGATGCAGATACTGGCGCAGGATTTCAGTTCTTTACTTTTAAAAATATGGTGGCGTTTTTCACCATTTTTGGATGGAGTGGAATTGCAAGTATGGATGCTGGTAATTCAAAAACAATTACGATTGTAATTTCTATTGTTTGTGGATTGATTATGATGACGATAATGGCGGCAATGTTTTACTATATTAGTAAACTAACTTCAAGCGGGACCTTAAAAATACAGAATGCTTTAAACCAAATTGGAGAAGTTTATTTAACAGTTGGTGCTAAAAGATCTAAAATAGGGAAAGTGCAAATTAAGGTGCAAGGAACCTTGAGAGAACTAGACGCTTTAACTGATAATGAAACAGACTTGAAGCAAGGAAATGTAATTAAAGTAATAGAAATAACTTCAAACGGAATCTTAATAATCGAACTTCTAAATTAAAAAAACTATGTTAAAACTAATATTATTACAAATCAATTCATTTGCCGGTGTAGTCGGTATTGGAATTGCAATTTTATTTATTTTTGTACTGCTTCTTACTTTAATAAAGCGCTATAAAAGGTGTCCATCAGATAGAATTTTAGTAGTATATGGTAAAGTTGGCGGAGGTCAATCCGCAAAATGTATTCATGGTGGAGCTGCGTTTATTTTTCCTGTAATTCAGGATTATCAATTTTTAGACTTAACACCAATTTCTATTGAAGTTAATTTGGTGAATGCCTTAAGTAAGCAAAATATTCGTGTAAATGTTCCATCTCGTTTTACTATTGGAGTATCAACTGAACCTGGAATTATGCAGAATGCTGCAGAAAGATTATTAGGTTTAGAGCAGGATCAAATTCAAGATTTAGCTCAAGAAATTATTTTTGGACAATTGCGTTTGGTAGTTGCATCTATGGATATTGAAGAAATTAACTCTGATAGAGATAAATTTTTAGCTAATATTTCTAAAAGTGTTGAAACCGAACTTAGAAAAGTTGGTTTAAAACTTATCAATGTTAATATTACTGATATTGTTGATGAGTCTGGTTATATCGAAGCATTAGGAAAAGAAGCTGCAGCACATGCAATTAATGCAGCTCGTAAATCAGTTGCAGAAAAAACAAGAGATGGTTCTATTGGTGAAGCAAATGCACAACAAGATGAAAGAACCCAAGTTGCAGATTTGCATGCACAAGCTAAAATTGGAGAGGCTAATGCAGATCAAAATGAAAGAGTTCAAATTGCTGATGCATTGGCAAAAGCTAAAATTGGTGAGGCAGAAGCTTTAAGGGAAGAAAGAATTAAAACCTCTGATGCAAATGCAAAAGCGATTGATGGAGAAAATACGGCATTAATTTCTATTGCTAAGTCTGATGCTTTAAGAAGAGAAAGAGAAGCAGAAGCAGAGAAAAGAGCAATAGCATCTGAAAAGGTTCAATCTGCGAAGGCTTTAGAAGAAGCTTATGCAGCAGAAAAATTAGCTGAAAACGCTAGAGCCATTAGAGATAAAGCGTCAAAATATGCAGATATCGTTGTACCTGCTGAAATTGCAAAAACAAAAGTTGAAATTGATGCAGAAGCAGAAGCAGAAAACATTAGACGAATTGCAAAAGGTGAGGCAGATGGAATATTATTTAAAAAACAAGCAGAGGCAAAAGGGCTTTATGAAGTATTAACAAAACAAGCAGCTGGCTTAAATGAAATTGTTAAAGCTGCTGGTGATGACCCTAAAGATGCTGTTCTACTTTTAATTGCTGATCAATTACCAGAATTAGTAAAAACTCAGGCAGAAGCAATTAAGAACATTAAGATTGATAAAGTTACAGTTTGGGAAAATGGTGGAGGAAAAGATGGTAAAACATCGACGTCTAATTTTATTTCAGGAATGTATAAGGCGGTGCCACCACTTCAAGAAATGTTTAATATGGCGGGTATGGATTTACCTGAATATTTAAAAGGAAAGGATAAAGAAATTCCTTCAAAGAATATTATTGAAGATACCGTTACTGAAGAATAGGATGATGATAAAAAATAAAATTCCGCTTTCGTAACGGAATTTTTTATTTTTGCCATATTAAATTTGACGAAATGACGCAGACTAAACATAACTGGACCAAAGAAGAAATTCTCGAAATATATAACAAACCAATGATGGAGTTGCTATATGATGCGGCAACTATCCATAGAGAAAATCACGACCCAAATGTGGTACAGGTTTCTACGTTGTTATCTATAAAAACTGGTGGATGCTCTGAAGATTGCGGTTATTGTCCGCAAGCTGCACGTTATCACACCAATATTGAAGGTAATGATTTAATGTCTGTCAATCAAGTAAAAGCGGAAGCTTTGAGAGCTAAAGAAAGTGGAAGTTCTAGGGTTTGTATGGGAGCTGCTTGGAGAAATGTAAAGGATGGTCCTGAGTTTGATGAAGTGCTAGAAATGGTTCGAGGCATCAATAAGTTAGACATGGAGGTGTGCTGTACTTTGGGGATGATTACTGAAAATCAAGCACAGCGTTTGGCAGAAGCAGGTTTGTATGCATACAATCACAATTTAGATTCGTCAGAAGAATATTATAAAGAAGTAATTTCTACAAGAGGATACCAAGATAGATTGGACACGATTGAGAATGTTAGAAAAACAAATGTGACAGTTTGTTCAGGTGGAATTATAGGAATGGGAGAAAATATTGAAGACAGAGCAGGAATGTTGGTGGCTTTATCAACCTTGAATCCACAACCAGAATCAACACCAATAAACGCGTTGGTTGCAGTTGAGGGAACTCCGATGGAAGATGAAAAACCAGTCGAAATTTGGGATATGATTCGTATGGTAGCAACTACGAGAATTGTGATGCCAGAAACTCAAGTACGCTTATCAGCAGGTAGAACAGAGATGAGTAGAGAGGGGCAAGCGATGTGTTTCTTTGCGGGTGCAAACTCTATTTTTGCAGGTGATAAATTATTGACTACTCCAAATCCGGATGTAAATGAGGATATGAAAATGTTTGAGTTGTTAGGAATGAATCCTCAAAAACCATTTACAAAAAAGGGACAACCACAAACTATTGAAGCGATTGATTCTGAATATCAATCAAAAGGAGAAAAACCAAGGTGGACAAGACCAGCTCATAAAATTGAGCGTAACGAAGAAGCAAAAGCAAAGGCTGTTGAGTTAAGAAAAGGCTAATGAAAGATTCGTCGGAAAGCTAGAATGACACTTTATTTACCCTTATAATTTTTATAAATAACAAAGCTTGTTATAAAAATCAATATTGGAATGATTAAAATTAAATCGACTCTTATAATAGGAGTCGATTCTGTTTTACTCCATTGTTGTACAAAATATTCCCAAATTAAATAGGTAAGCCAAAATGTGATTAGTATTAAGTATCTCCTTTTTTTTGAGGCCTTCATATTAATGAATATCTAAAACTTTTACTGAGCCAATGTGCTCATGATATAACATACAAACTGCTATTTCTTCTGGGAGTTTGCACTTGTTTACATCAATAAAAGAAAGGGTTGTCATTGCCTCATTTTCTAAATCAGCTAGTAAATCATCATTACAAACTTTATAATCCCATTCATCCATTCGGATATAAGTCCCGGAGCAATCTCTAACAACTTGTACTTTTTCTTGATAGGCATTTTGCACCTTTAATTGCCAACTTGCTTCACCCTGCATCAATAAATAGGCAATTTCTTTTTCGCCACCTGTTGGGTTGCTATTGTTGTCCTCTTCTAGATAAACAGGAAACTTACGAATGAGTTTATCTTCTTGAAAAAAGAAAGTATCGCGCCCCATATATCCTTCAAATAATCCGCCATTCTCAAAATCAGCATTGTTTAATTCAGGAAAATAAATTGGAGTGAAACTCTTGTCGTTATTAGATGCATATCCAATCACATTCAAATAACTTCCCGAGCCAGAAGCTTGAGTGATGATGTACAATTCATTAAAACCGTTTTGGTCAAGGTCCGCTAACTGCATAAAAGAGATAGGGTCAATATCATTTAATAAAATAGTATCATCATTTTCAAAACCATTGGTTTGGATTGTAATAGATGTAAGGCTACTATTGTCAGAATGTGTTTCATTTACGGTAATTATTTTACCCGTTGATGTTGTAAATTCATTTCCATGTTGATGTGGTTTATGATTACATGCAATAAGCAACAATGAAATAATACTGATTGAAATAATTTTTTTCATTTCTTATTTTTTATAGAAGGGAGACTTTTTCGCTAAATATTTTAAGGTGATTTTATAAGCATCTTCAGTATTCCAAAAAGATGCGTGATCTTGGCTAAAGATGTTATCACCTTTATCATTATAAATATTGATTAATATCGAGGTAGAATAATTTTGGACACTTGTTGATGTTCCAAATGAAGAGGTTTTTGTTTTCCCATTACCATAAATATTTCCAATAATATTACCATGCCTATCAACATATGCTTTTTCACCTTTTCCTTTTGTCGTAGAAAAAGAAGATCCATAATTAGATTGGGTTGTTTTTTCTAATGTAACTACTCCTTGCAATACATATTCAACACCTAGAATATTACAAATTTCACCCATAGTAAACCCTTGAATGTTGTTATTTGTAACTCCGGCTTTAATCAATAATGCATTTGTAGTTCTTGTTGGTTGGAAATGCAATAATCCTTTATGAGCATTAAAAACAGTATAGGACTCTTGTTGAATTTTATTTGACATTACATCAGAACCAGCTTCTTGGTCTTTAATAAACCCAAAAGGTAGAATGGCTACTTTGTTATGATGATCTTCTAAAGTAACTTTAGGTTTTGATTCAGATTTAGATTGTGTTGCAAGCTTATTAAAAAACTGAATCCGCCCAGAGGAAAAAGTAATTTTAACAATATCTACTGTTTTAACTTGGTAGTTAATTGTTTCATTTTGATAGACAAAATCAACAGCATCATCACTAATGGAGTTTACTTTTCCAATCATTTCTTCTCCATTTGTTTTTAAAATGATATCTGTGGTGTTATTTTGTGAGAATGTTATTGTGCTAATAAATATTAAAACTATTAGACTGATTAAATGCTTTTTCATCGTGCTTGTTTTTTGAATTATTGTGAAACACAATATACTTAAAATTAAGTAAAGCATAGTCGTTGTATGTTAAAATCAAAAATCTTTGTAAGTCATAAACTTAATCTTCGACCGATTCACAAAACTTAAACTTATGAAAACGAATATATTGTCTATTTTGTTTATGTCCTTTTTACTAATAGGATGTTCGAGTAACGATACAGGTGAGGAATTGTCTAATAACTTAGGAGATGATTTATCTGGTCAGTTAAATTTGTTTCCGCTTGCTTTAAATCCTGATTTTACAACTGTTGATGAAGCAATTGTCAATGATAATTCATTGGTTGGAATTGTTAGTTTTGGTTCGACAGTAATTGTGTACCCTTACCCTTTTGTCGTGCATAATGAAATTATTAACGATACACATGCTGGGATAAAATATGCATTTAGCTATTGCCCAATAACTAAAAGCTCCATTGCATTTAAGAGAGATATGGTATTTAGAGCCTCAGGGTTTTTATATAAAAACAACCTTGCCCCTTGGGATGAAAAGACAGAAACTATTTGGTCTCAAATGTTGATACAAGGAATTAGTGGTGAAAAACAAGGGCAACGATTTAATACGATTCCTGTTTTAGAAACGCGTTGGGGAACAGTTAGAGAATATTTTCCTAATGCTAAAGTTGTGTCATCAAATGTGTTTTTAACTAGACCTTCTTCTCCACCAGATGATGGAAGTGATGGCGGGAATGAAAATCAAACTCCACCAGATTCTAATGATTTTGTATATGGGATAATAGAAGGTAATACGGTAAATATTTTTAAATATTCTGATTTTACCGAAAAGATAATTGAGATAAATACCCTATCTCAAAAGTATATAGTTTATGGTGACCCAGGTAAAAGAGTCATCAATGCTTTTAAAGTAAATCGTTTTGATGATTATACGGTATTAGAAAATGATGAATTTCCTTTTGTTTTAAAAAATGGAGCAGGAATCAAATATGATATACTAGGTAGAGGAACCAACGGTACGACCCTTGAAAAGCCACAATATGCTTATGTTGCTATTTGGTCTGCTTGGGAAGATTTTTATACAAATTTTAAGTTTCAAGAATAATTAATTCATCAATATCTGTTCTTCCTCATTAAGAATAAAATTTGTTTCTTCATATAATAATTGATCTAAATCCATATTTGGATATAAAAACGTAATTTCAAAAGGAATATCACCAAGTAAATAACCTGAACCACTAGATGCCTCTATATACCACTGAAATCTTACAAAATCTACATCAACTTCTCCATAAAAATCAAACCACATAGCAATATACTTTGAATATTCTTTGTTAAAAGTAAATTGATAATTGTCAAGAGAATTATCAATAACTGAAAAGTTTATATCTGTCGGAACAATAATTTCATCTGGCTTAGTACCTCTTTTGTTAAAGAAATAATTATATTCATTTGTAAAAACTACAAGTTCAGTTGCATAGTTTTCAAATCGATCTAAATAACCTATTCTTAAAGGGTCTCTATCAAGAAATTCATAATTATATCCATCACTTGAATAAAGTGCTTTTCCAACTGTAAACCCCTCAGATTCGTTCACATCTTGATAATCTTCAAAACCACTAACAGAGAACCTATAATAACTCCCTTCAGGTAATAATACATCTAAGTAGCTATCAAAAAAATGAAATTGGTCATAGCCAACATAAAGGTCATCTTGATCTTGTACATCTTCTAAAAAATAGTATTTAAAATCTTGTTGATCTTCACTAAACGTAAGCACATATTCATTAGCCGCATATAAGGGTATCTCGTCTATTTGATATTCATAAATATTTAAATTAACAGATGACGGGCTATACCAACCGGATGTAATTAAATTATTTTCGTTAGAAATATTGAGTTCTATTATTTCAGGAAAATTTTCTAGCGTTAAATCAAAATTCCCTACAATAGGATCGGGAATAATTTCTACGGGTTCATTGTCCCATACTGCCCCTTTTTCAACATCAGCTGTTGTATAAACATTTATGGTTTGGTTATTTCCATATTTTTCAACTTTGAATAATGAAATAGAAATTTGATCAGTTAACAAAGAACTTTCTGTCTCAAAAACCAATTCATCTCCCTTCTCATACCTTTTATAATCTAGCAATACGCCATCATCTGTATGAATTATAATCCAATCTTCTGTATAAAAAGTACTTTCATAACTTTTAAAAGTAAAATAAATTTCAGTTTCTCCTTCTTCTGGATCTATTGGTGTTTCTGACCCGTTATTATAATTTTCAGGAATGAAAATACCATCTTCAGAACAGCTATAAAAAAACAGTAAAAGACTAAAGAGAGCAATTCTTTTAATGTAAATCATGAAATTTTCTTTAAATCAAATATAAAGAAAATATCTAACTTACACACTCACCATTCTCAACATCTTTCTCTGGTTCTATAAAAGCGAGTTTACCATCGGTAGTATCAGTCATTAAAATCATCCCTTGGCTTTCAACTCCACGTAAAGTCCGCGGAGCTAAATTTACCAAAACACTAACGCGTTGCCCAATAATATCTTCTGGCTTAAAACTTTCTGCAATACCACTAACAATAGTTCTTGTGTCGATACCGACATCTACTTTAAGTTTTAAAAGCTTCTTAGTTTTTGCAACTTTTTCTGCTTCTAAAATGGTGCCAATTCGGATATCTAATTTGGTAAAGTCATCAAAAGCAATCGTTTCTTTTTGTGGATCAACAGTTTTATTAGCATTTTCATTGGAGAGTTTTGTAGCTTCTAATTTATCTAACTGAACTTGAATTTCTTTGTCTTCAATTTTAGCAAATAACAATTCAGCTTTCCCAATTTGATGATTTGCAGGAAGTAAAACATCTTTGGTTGAAATGTCATTCCAAGAGTTCTCGTTCCGATAGCTATCGGAAGCGCTCGAACTGACATTGTCATTCTGAGCTTGTCGAAGAATCCCTTTCAACTTATCAGAAGTAAAAGGTAAAAATGGCTCAGACAAAGTTGCCAATGCCGATGCTATTTGAAGCGCAACATACATCACCGTTTTTACACGTTCTTCATCAACCTTAATTACTTTCCAAGGCTCTTCATCAGCTAAATATTTATTCCCTAGACGCGCTAAATTCATCAATTCTGACATCGCTTCTCTGAAACGATATCGCTCAATAGAGTTAGAAATAATCTGTGGATATTCTTTTACTTTGTCTAATGTTTGAAGATCAACATCAGAAAATTCATTTGGAGTTGGTACAATTCCACTGTAGTATTTATTGGTCAAAACCACCACACGATTAATGAAGTTTCCAAAGATTGCAACCAACTCACTATTATTGCGCGTCTGAAAATCTTTCCAAGTAAAATCGTTGTCTTTTGTCTCCGGAGCATTCGCTGTTAAAGCATAACGCAATACGTCTTGTTTTTCTGGGAAATCTTCTAAATACTCATGCAACCAAACAGCCCAATTTTTTGAGGTTGATATTTTATTTCCCTCCAAATTCAAGAATTCATTGGCAGGAACATTGTCTGGTAAAATATAATTACCCTCAGCTTTTAACATCGCAGGGAAAATAATACAGTGAAAAACAATGTTGTCTTTCCCAATAAAATGCACCAATTTGGTGTCTTTATCTTTCCAATATGGCTCCCAATCTTTTCCATTCTCTTTTGCCCATTCTTTAGTTGATGAAATATACCCGATAGGCGCATCGAACCAAACATACAATACTTTTCCATCCGCACTTGGGACTGGAACTGGAATACCCCAATCTAAATCTCTGGTAACGGCTCGTGGACGTAAACCATCATCTAACCAAGATTTTACTTGCCCCAAGACATTTGCTTTCCAATCATTTTTATGGCCTTCAACAATCCATTCTCTCAACCAAGTTTCATATTTGTCTAAAGGTAAAAACCAGTGTTTTGTTTCTTTAAGTGAAGGTGTATTTCCAGTAATTGCAGATTTAGGATTGATTAAATCAGTTCCGTTATGACTAGTGCCACAAACTTCACATTGATCGCCATAACTTTCTTCATTACCACATTTTGGGCAAGTACCAACAACAAACCTATCAGCTAAAAACTGATTAGCTTCAGCATCATATAATTGTTCAGAGACCTCTTCAATAAATTTCCCGTTTTTATATAAATCTTTAAAAAATTCTGAAGCAGTATCGTGATGTACTTTAGCAGAAGTACGAGAATAATTATCAAAACTAATTCCGAAATCAGCAAATGAGCCTTTAATAATTGCATGGTATTTATCTACCACTTGCTGTGGAGTAATCCCTTCCTTTTTTGCTTTTAAAGTAATAGGAACTCCATGTTCATCAGAGCCACAAACAAAGGCAACATCGTGTCCTTTTAATCGTAAAAAACGAGTGTAAATATCGGCGGGAACATAGACCCCTGCCAAATGCCCAATATGTACTGGTCCATTTGTATAAGGTAATGCTGCGGTAATGGTATATCTGCTCACTGAATTTATTTTAACGTCTTTGCGAATGTAATGAAGCAATCTCATTAACAGATTACTTCGTCATACTTCCTCGTAATGACAAGTTTTATTATTGCATGCAAAAATACTCATTCCTTTTTGATAGCTAAAATTACCCTTGTACTTTGTTTGGTTATAAAAATGTATTTTTACAAGGGCAACTAAATATTACCAAATTGTTATGCAAAAATATTTTCTGATTAGTGTTGTATTTCTATTTTATCAAATTGCTTTTTCAGCAAGTGTTTCTTTAGAAAAAAACAGCATTCAACCACCTCACCTTAAAAAAGGTGATACGATTTTAATCTTAGCACCTGCAGGAAAAATTAAAGGATATGATGCCATTAAAGCAGGAGTTGAATTGGCAAATAAATGGGGATTGGTTGTTACTTATGGCAATCACTTGTATTCGCAACAAAACACTTTTGCAGGGACTGATACACAGCGATTGGAAGATTTACAAAAAGGATTGGACAACCAAAATATTAAAATGATTTGGTCTGCAAGAGGGGGATATGGATTGGTGAGAATTGTTGATGATTTGGATTTTACCAAATTTAAGCAACATCCAAAATGGGTAGTAGGTTATTCTGATGTTAGCGTTTTGCACAATAAAATTCACAATTTGGGGTATCAAACAATTCACGGACAAATGCCTTTAACTTTAGATTTGGCGGATGAGGTACAAGCTGAATCTATCAACTCATTATACCAATCACTGTTTGGTAAAAAATTAAAATACAAGTTAGGTTCATCAGATAATAATCGACTTGGTAAATCTGAAGGACAATTAGTTGGAGGTAATTTATCTATACTTTATAGTATGTTGGGTTCTGACACTAATTTAGATACCGATGGGAAAATTTTATTTATTGAAGATGTTGGTGAAGCCTTGTATCATATAGACCGAATGATGATTAGCCTTAAGAGAGCGGGCTATTTTAAAAATTGTAAGGGTTTGATTGTCGGTGATTTTAGATTGAAGAAAAACGAAGGCAATAAGTTTGGATTGACCTTAGAAGAAATTATTTTAGAAGCTGTTGAAGGAACGGATTTCCCTGTGATATTTAATTTTCCTGCGGGTCATGTTGATGATAATCGCGCTTTGATTTTAGGAGCAACAGCAGAATTAAATGTAAAAGATAAAAAAGTAAAAATTGTTTTTGAATAGCTTGGTAAATAATGGCGCAACATAACGAATTAGGAAATTTAGGGGAAAAGCTCGCTATTGATTTTTTGATAGAAAAGGGATACAAGATTAAAGCGAAGAATTGGCGTTATCTAAAAGCCGAGGTTGACATTATTGCTCAAAAAGAGAATACCATCATTGGAGTTGAGGTAAAAACAAGAACATCAGATTATTTTGGAGACCCACAAGATTTTATCACCAAAAAGAAAATTAAATTATTGGTAATGGCGATGAACGAATATGTGATTTCTAAAAATTTAGATGTTGATGTTCGATTTGACATTATTGCAATAATAAATAACAAACAAGGAACAAAAATTGAGCATTTAGAAGATGCTTTTTTGCATTTTTAATACCCTCTAAAAAAAACTTCTAATTCTTCTATGCTGTTAGGTTTTGCAATGATTTTTTTATCAGCATCTAAAACCAAATAGGTTGGTGTAGAGGCAATATCATACATTTTTACATATTTGTTTTCCCACTTGCCTAAACCCAATACATGAATCCAATTGGTCATTGGTTTTGTAATTTCTAAATAATCACCATCATTTTCTTCTAAGGCAATTGCAATAACTTTTACATTGCTAAACTTTGAAGTAAAATCATATAGATTTGGGATTTCAACAAGGCAATGAGAGCATGAAGTACTCCAAAAAACCAACACATAATTTTGTGCTAATGACATATCCGATAATTTAATTTCAACTCCACCTTCTTGCCAAGTAATTTCTGGAGCAGTAACTCCGATAGCAGTTTTTATCATACCTTTTATTTGGCTGACAAACACTTCGCTTTTATATTCTTCAGGAAGTTTTGAATAATATTCATCTAAGATAAAATGAGTCATTTCAACATTCTGTTGACCTGCAAAAGCATAAATCAATGAGTTTAAAATTTCGCTTTTAGCTTCAAAATTTCCTTCAACTTTTTGCATTATTTTTTCAATCGCATTTTTTTTTAATTGAGTGTCCATTTCTTTATCCTCTGCTTCATTCATATAAAAAACATACTCAATTGCCTTATCAACAAAAAATGATGATTGCATTAAGTGGTTGTTAGAAAAATCGATGTAGTCAAAAAAATGTGTTTTTATTATCTCTAAATATTCTTGAGGTGAGGCAATTATTTCTGGGGGATAATATTTTTCATTTGACTTTATAAAATCAAATGCCATTTTACCTTCTGATGCTTTTTCATATGATTCTTGTAACTCATATAATTTGTGCAATTCTGTTGCATACTGCCCAATCAATATTGGTTTTAGATCTGGATTAAAATAAGCGTATTGAATAGAATCAACTTTGTATTGCTGGGTCTGAATGGAATTTAAATAGGATTGATAAATTTTATTTTCTTCTGAAACATCAAATATAGCTGTGGTTTCAGGAGCATCAGCATCAAAAGTTACAGAAACCGATTCTTGATTGTAAATAAAATCAAAATACCCGTTGTTTACATCAAAATACAAACGGTACATTCCTGATGTACTTCTATTAGGGATTGTTATTTTAAAACCATCATCAACCAAAGAAGCATTGCCAACATATTTTTGGCTAGCTCCTACAACAGAGTAAATCATTACTTTTTTAAATTGCCCTACTGGATTTATTTTTACACGAATTGTGTCTTGTGCATTTACAGAAAGTGTTGCAATAAGTAATGCAACTATTATTTTTTTAAGCATCTTCCAGTTTTAAAAATATCATCACTAAAATCAAACCAAAAGTACAGTTAAATTGATTAATTTGCCAAAAATTTACGTTAAATGAGTTTTAAAAATAAAGTTGTTTGGATTACAGGAGCATCCTCTGGAATTGGGAAAGCACTTGCTTTAGAATTCTCTAAATTAAATGCTAAACTAATTATCTCTTCCAGAAAAAGAGATGCCCTTGAAGCTGTTAAAAACCTATGTACAAATCCTGAAAACGTAAAAATTGTAACATTAGATTTAGAAGATTATACTAATTTAAAGCTAGCTGTTGCATCAGCAATTTCTCAATTTGGAAAGATTGACATCCTTTTAAACAATGGCGGAATAAGCCAAAGAGCCTTGGCAATTGATACGGATATTTCTGTAGATAAGCGCATTATGGATATTAATTATATGGGGACGATGGCTTTGACTAAGGAATTATTACCACATTTTATTTCTAATAATTCTGGGCATTTTGTATCAATTACAAGTATTACCGGAAAAGTAGCTACTCCACAACGCACCTCTTATTCGGCTTCAAAACATGCACTTCATGGTTTTTTTGACAGTTTAAGATCCGAAGTTTTTAAATACAATATTGCAGTTACTTTAGTACTTCCTGGGTATGTTCAAACCAACTTAGCATACAATGCTTTGGTGGGCAATGGGGCTAAACAAAACTCTGGCGATGCCGATTTAGAAAAAGGATTGCCTACAGATGTTTTTGCTAAAAAACTGATTAGAGCAATTGAAAAACGAAAAAATGAAGTTGTAATTGCAGGGACTAAAGAAACTTTAAGTGTATATTTAAAACGGTTTTTACCAGGGCTATTAGCAAAGTTGGTTAGGAAGGTAAATCAGTAATATTCGTATACATTTTTACTTTTTAACTTTTCATTCTTCATTTAGCACCATCCCACTCCGCATAAAACTGCTCTAAATATTGCTCCATGTAATCATGTCTTTGTTCTGCTATTTTTTTGCCTGAAGCAGTATTCATTTTATCTTTGAGCAATAATAATTTTTCATAAAAATGATTGATTGTTGGCGCTGCTGATTTTTTGTATTCTTCTTTACTCATATTGAGATTAGGAGAAATCTCAGGGTCATACATTGGTCTATTTTTAAATCCACCATAATTAAAACAACGTGCAATTCCGACTGCACCAATAGCATCTAGTCTATCTGCATCTTGAACAACCTCTAACTCTGGAGAAGACCATTTTTCACCTGATGTATTTAAAGAATTTTTATAAGAAATATGATTGATGATATTTACAACATGGTCAATAATTGATTCTTCTACATGTTGAGATTCTAAAAAATCTCTAGCCATTTTTGGGCCTACAGTTTCATCACCATCATAAAATTTTGCATCGGCTATATCATGTAAAAGTGCTCCTAATGCAACAATGTAATCATTTACATTTTCAGTTTTTGAAATGAGATTAGCGTTTTTATAAACCCGTTCTATATGAAACCAATCATGTCCTCCTTCAGCATTTTCTAATGTTTTTTTAACGAATGAAATGGTATTGTTGATTGTTGTTTTTTGGTTGTTGTTCATGCTGAAGGTTGTTACGTCTCTTCGAGTATTTTAATTAAGCTACTGCTTAAGTAAAATATATCGAGAAGTTTTTTTCAATTGTTCTCGATACAAATTTCTTTACCAAGAAATTCACTCGAACTGACGGTTAGAATAAGGTCTAAAAATAAAAAATCCGTTCAATTAAATGAACGGATTTTGAAATAATTTAAGTCCTTCACTTTGGGAAGTCCCGATAGTTATCGGGATAGGATGGGCTTTTAACAAAACTCATCAAAAGCTCCTGCCAAGTTTCCTGCAATGTCTTGTGCAGAGCGGCCTTCAATATGATGACGCTCTAACATGTGCACTAACTGTCCGTCTTTAAACAGTGCCATAGAAGGTGAAGAAGGAGGAAAAGGAATCATAAATTCTCTTGCCTTATTTGTTGCTTCGCCATCAACTCCTGCAAAAACGGTAACTAAATTTGTTGGTGTTTTATCGAAACCTAAAGAAGCAATAGCTCCTGGTCTTGCAGTACCAGCAGCACATCCGCAAACAGAGTTTACAACTACTAAAGTAGTGCCCTCTTTTGCTAATGCTGTAGTTACCTCATCAGTTGTATGTAATGATGTAAAACCAGCAGTTTCAAGTTCTGAACGCATTGGTTTTACTAATTCTTCTGGATACATAATTTATGTTTTAAATTGGATGCAAAGATAGTAATTTAGGTTGATTATAAATTAGATTATTTATATCACATTTTAAAATGATTTTTTTATCATTGCGATGAGGGATGAAGATGTAATCTCTTTAACTTTAATCTACGAGGGTTTTGAAATCCTACTTGATTGAATGAAGTTGTTATTATAAAAAATACCTGCCTACCACAGGCGGACTCTAAATGACGAAGTATTTTCCTGCAAGGTTTCAAAAACCTTGTAGGTTTTTTTAATTTGTGGATTCCCGCTTTCGCGAGAAAGACATTCTAGTTTTTTGCCATTTTACTTTCAATAACCACTGTGGTAAGAATTAATAAGCCACCAATAGCAGTATTTAAATTCGGAATTTCTGATAAGAATAAAAAAGCAATTATGATTCCGAATATGGGCTGAATACTACTAATAATACTTGCTGTAGCAGCACTAAAATGTTTAAGGCTTTTTACGAATAAGGTATGGCCAATGGCAGTGGTTAAAACCCCTAGTAAAATTACATAAGGATATTGAGTTTTAATTCCAGAAACATCAAATGTAAATATTGCAGGAGTTAAAACAATCGATAAAATTATTAGTTGAAAAAGCATCAACATTGACCCATTATATTTGCTAGTATATTGTTTTAAAATTAAGTTACGAAGTGAATAAAATAGTGCTGATAACAACCCGAAGAGAATTCCTTTTACATGTGAGTTTTCAAAATTTAAATCTGGAGCTAAAATATAAATGCCTAACAAAATCATGCATCCTAATACAATATGCATTGGTTTTAATTTTTCTTCTCCAAATAGTGGTTCTAAAAGTGCAGTTAGTACCGGAAAAGTAAAGAGAGAGTATCCCAATTGCAACATTAGATGCTTTTAAAGCATAGAAATAGGTAATCCAATGTGCACCTAAAAAAAGTGCACTTAAAAAGAATCTAAAGCGCTCATTTTTTGCTAACCGTATAATATGTACGCCTTGAAACTTACAGTATAGAAATATAGCAAGCATCCCCACAAAGCATCGTCCCCAAATAATTACGGGTGTTGGTAAATCAATGAATTTGCCTAAAGCACCAGAGGTGCTAATAAATAATGAGGCAAGAATTAATACAGATAGGTTTTTAATATGACTATTTTCCATATTATATTTTGTTCAAAATAGATAAGGCTTTTTCAACAGAATCAATTCTAATAAATGTAATTAAAAGGCGCAAACCGTTTTTGGTTTGTTTCTCTTTCATTACACAAGTTGTTAGATTTTTCTTGAGATAATTCAACACTCGTGTAAAATTTTCAGTCTGATAAAAATCACTTTGTTGATCAGAAACAAAATATCCAAGCATTCTTTTTTGTTTTAATATGATGCGCTCTAAGCCTAATTCTTTAGCAATCCATTTGATACGAACTGAGTTGAATAAATCTACAACTTGTGTCGGAATCTCCCCAAAGCGGTCAACCATATTTTGTTCAAATTCTTGGAGTTCAGTTTCGTTTTTGAGTTCCCCTAATTTATTGTACAAACTCAAGCGCTCAGAAATTACCGAGATATAATCATCAGGAATTAAAATTTCAAAATCAGAATCTATCTGTACCTCTTTTACAAAAACTTTTGGCTTACCATCATCTTTATATAACTCTTTAAATTCGTGTTCTTTGAGCTCTTCAATCGCCTCATTTAATATTTTTTGATAAGTGTCAAAACCAATATCATTGATAAACCCACTCTGTTCTCCTCCCAATAAATCTCCAGCACCACGAATTTCTAAATCTTTCATAGCGATGTTTAATCCGCTTCCTAAATCAGAAAATAACACCAATGCTTCAATTCGTTTTCTGGCATCATCGGTCATTACATGATAAGGTGGAGTGATAAAATAACAAAATGCTTTTTTGTTAGATCTACCAACTCGACCACGCATTTGGTGGAGGTCAGACAATCCAAAATTATTAGCGTTATTAATAAAAATAGTATTTGCATTTGGCACATCCAATCCGCTTTCAACTATGGTAGTAGAAACTAAGACGTCAAATTCATTGTTCATAAAAGAGAGCATGAGTTTTTCTAATTTTTTTCCTTCCATTTGGCCATGACCAATGGCGATTTTAGCACTCGGCACCAATCGCTGAATCATACCCGCAACTTCTTTGATATTCTCTACTCTGTTGTGAATAAAAAAGACTTGACCTCCACGAGAAATCTCATATTGCACTGCATCTCGAATTGTTTCTTCGCTAAACCTAATTACCTGTGTGTCGATTGGGTGCCTATTAGGAGGTGGAGTTGTAATAACGGATAAATCACGAGCGGCCATTAAACTGAATTGCAAAGTCCTCGGAATTGGAGTCGCGGTCAATGTTAAGGTATCCACATTTTCTTTGATAGTTTTTAATTTGTCTTTAACGGAGACTCCAAATTTTTGTTCTTCATCAACAATCAATAAACCTAAATCTTTAAACTTTACTTGTTTGCTCACCAACTGATGTGTACCGATGACAATATCAAGACTTCCATTTTCCAATCCGCTTAACACCTCTTTCCGTTGATTGGTAGTTCTAAACCTATTGAGGTAATCAACAGTCACAGGAAAATCTTTTAATCGCTCTGTAAAAGTTTTAAAATGTTGAAATGCTAAAATGGTTGTTGGTACTAAAATAGCGACTTGTTTTCCATTATCTACAGCTTTAAATGCAGCACGAATGGCAACCTCTGTTTTTCCGAAACCAACATCACCACAGACCAATCTGTCCATGGGCTGTTCTTTTTCCATATCAACTTTTACATCTGCAGTTGCCGTAAATTGATCTGGTGTGTCTTCAAACATAAAACTCGCCTCCAACTCATGTTGCATAAAACTATCTGGATTGTACTGAAATCCTTTTTGCATTTTTCGTTTTGCATACAATTTGATTAAATCATAAGCAATTTGCTTGACACGTGTTTTGGTTTTCTGTTTTAATTTTTTCCAAGCACCAGAACCCAATTTGTACATTTTGGGATCTTTACCATCCTTCCCGTTGTACTTAGAAATTTTATGAAGAGAATGAATACTTAGATAAAGCACATCTCTATCTCCATAAATTAGTTTGATAGCCTCTTGTTGTTTGCCTTGGACATCAATTTTTTGAAGTCCACCAAACTTCCCAATTCCGTGATCAATATGTGTTACATAATCTCCAATTTCGAGGTTTGTTAACTCTTTTAAGGTGATGGACTGCTTTTTAGCAAATCCATTTTTTAATCTAAATTTATGATAGCGCTCAAATATTTGATGATCGGTATAACAAGCAATTTTGTTGTCAGTATCGATGAACCCTTGGTATAGTGGAAAAACAATTGGCTTGTAAACGACGTCTTGATCGACGTCTTTAAAGATATCATCAAAACGTTTGGCTTGTTTTTCGTTATCACAAAACAGATAATTTGTAAAACCACTTTTAGTGTTTTCTTGTAGATTTGCAATCAATAAATCGAACTGTTTATTGAATGATGGCTGGGGTTTTGTGTTGAATACGATGGAAACGTCACCCTGAACTTGTTTCAGGGTCTCATCTCTTTGTTGAGAATTTGATATGTTAATCTCAACAAGATTAAAATCATCTAACTGATTTTTAATAAGGAGTCCATTACAAAATAATTCAGACGGTTTACCGTGATTTATTTCTGCTGATAATTCAGAAAATGCAGTAGCTGCTTTTTCAAACAGTTTATCCAAGCGTCCAGATAATAAATCGATATTTTTAGAAAATACTACCGTTTTGGGTGATATGTATTTTAAAAAACTCGCACGTTTTTCTTCTAACAACTTATTTTCAACATTAGGCATAATGCTGATTTTTTTCAGTCTTTCTGAAGACAACTGAGTCTCAACATCAAAAGTTCTGATACTATCAACTTCATCACCAAAAAACTCGATACGATAGGGTTCATCATTAGAAAAAGAAAATACATCTATAATTCCTCCACGAACCGAAAACTCACCTGGTTCTGTTACAAAATCTTCGCGTTTAAAATTGTACTCAAACAACATTTCATTGACAAAATCTAAAGACACCTCTTCACCTACAGAAAGTTTTAGCGTGCTTCTTTCTAACTCCCTTTTGGTGATTACCTGCTCAAATAAGGCATCAGGATACGTGACAATAATAGCAGGTTTTTTTTGAGAATTAATCCGGTTTAAAACTTCAGAGCGCAATAAAATATTAGCATTGTCAGTTTCTTCAATTTGATAAGGTCGCCGGTAAGAGCCTGGGTAAAACAGCACATTTTTTTCATCAACCAATTGCTCTAAATCATTTAAATAATAAGCAGCTTCTTCTTTGTCATTAAAGATTAAAAGAAAAGGTTTTTCAGCTTTTTTAAAAGCAGATGAAATAACATAAGATAAACATGATCCTACCAAATTAGAAATTTCTAATTTGTTTTTTTCGGATTGTAATGAACTAACAAGTTGATTTACTTTTTCAGATTGATCAAAAAAATCAACAATAAACTGTTTACTCAAGGCAACTAATTTTTGCCAAAGGTACTTGAATTATATTTTAGTTTAAAGTCAAATTTTAGATAAAATGATTACATTTATCGCGCTAAAATTTTAACAGATTTTAATTAGTGGGTATTGATTATGAATAAAAAAAATATTACAGGGATTCAACAAATTGGTGTTGGTGTTGCAGATGTACATGTTGCTTGGAAATGGTATCGTCAAAATTTTGGAGTTGATATTGGTGTATTTGAAGAAGAAGCTGTTGCTGAATTGATGTTGCCTTATACAGAAGGGAAAAAGAGGGCAAGACATGCGGTGCTGGCGTACAATATGCAGTCTGGTGGAGGTTTTGAAGTTTGGCAACATACAGGTAAAACTCCTGAAAAAGCTGCGTTTGAATTACAGTTAGGTGATTTAGGAATTTATGTTGCAAAGTTGAAAAGTAAGAATGTGCAGCAAGCATTTGATTTTATGAAATCCAAGCAGTTGAATTTACTTTCCGAAGTTGTTCAATCACCAAATAACAAGCCTCATTTTTTTATAAAAGACCCTTTTGATAATGTTTTTCAAGTAGTTGAAGATGATTATGTTTTTGAGGAAACAGCTGCTAAAACTGGAGGAATTTTTGGTGCAGTCATTGGTGTAAGTAATATTGAGGAATCACTTAAAGTGTATCAAGATATTTTGGAGTACGATGAAGTGGTATATGATGAAACGGGAGTTTTTGAAGACTTTTCTGGACTCTCTGGTGGAGATAAAAAAGTTAGAAGAATCTTATTAAAACATTCGGTAAAAAGAAGTGGAGGCTTTGCACCATTATTAGGACCATCAGAAATTGAATTAATACAATTAATTGATGAAAAAGGACGCGAAATTTATAAGGATAGAATTTGGGGCGACTTAGGATTTATTCATATTTGTTTTGATACAATTGGTTTAGATTTGTTGAAAGAAGAGGCAAAAGAAAAAGGTTTTCCATTTACAGTAGATAGCTCAGAATCTTTTGATATGGGAGAAGCCGCAGGACGTTTTGCTTATATCTCTGACCCAGATGGAATCCCGGTTGAATTTGTTGAAACCCACAAGGTGCCAATCATTAAAAAAATAGGATGGAATATGAACCTTAAAAATAGGGATCCAAAAAAATCATTACCTAAATGGATGATTGGAACTTTACGCTGGAAACGTGTAAAAGAAGACTAAATAGTTGACTTAATTTTAGCTTCTATAAAAGAAAACACCTACCTTTAGTCATTATCATTAAATTATAGATTATGGGTTTTCTAGATTTATTTACAAGGGGTGATCAAAAAAGAAATACAAGTCATTTTGCATGTATTGTAAAGCTTGCTTTAACAGATAGTGTTATTAGCGAGGGTGAGCAAGTAGTGTTAGACAGAATGGCAATTAAATTAAATATTTCTGACAGATTAAGAAAGAAAGTATTAAAGAATCCAGACAGGTATCCTATTGAGCCATCTGTGAATTTTGAAAATCGTATTGAATGTTTATTCAATTTAACATCAATGATTTTAGCAGATGATAAAGCAATTGAAAAAGAGAAAGAACTTTTAGTAAAAGTAGCTGTAGGACTTGGGTTTCCTATAAAAAATTCTAAAGAAATTGCAAACAAAGCAGTTGAATTGGCTTTGAACAATACTAGTTTAGATGAGTTTACAGAACGGATAAAAGAATTTAATTAAAATTTTTAGTTTAAAACTTATAACAATAAAACCGCCTTCATTTTTGTTGGCGGTTTTGTTTTGAAATGATTATTTTTGAAGAAATATGTCAATGATAGAGTCAACACAGTTTCAAGTTTATAATGCCTCTGCAGGAAGCGGAAAAACATTTACACTTGTAAAAGAGTACCTCAAGATTTTATTGGATACAGATGATATTTTTCGGTTTCAAAATATTTTAGCAATTACATTTACTAACAAAGCTGCTGCTGAAATGAAAGAACGCGTATTAAAAAATTTACGTGATTTTTCAGAAGGAAAACATGGAGATTTATTTGAAAAAATAAAGCAGGAATGTAATTTATCAGAAGATAAAATTAAAGCACGCTCTAAGCGGGTAATTAACAGCATTCTTCAAAATTATTCTGCTTTTAACATAACGACGATTGATAGTTTTACACATCGAATAGTTAGGAGTTTTGCTTTTGATTTAGGGCTGTCACTTAACTTTGAAGTAGAGATGGATGCGAAAGTAATTATCGATGAAGCAGTTGATTTGTTAATCTCTAAAATTGGATCAGAGCAGCAATTAACAAAAACGTTGATTGATTTTTCATTAGATAAAGCTGCAGATGACAAAGCATGGGATATTGCCAATGACCTAAAAGATTTTGCAAAAATTTTGCTGAATGAAAATGATGTAAATCAATTAGAAAAGCTTGAAAAGAAATCAATTCAAGATTTTACAGATTTAAAAAACCATATAAAAAAGACACAAAATAAAATTGAATCTCAATTTAAAGAAATAGGGAATAAAGCGATTGATATTGTTGAAAGCAATAATTTAGAAAAAGGTATTTATAAAGGTAATTATTTTTTGAAGCACTTTATAAACCTAAAAAACGATTTTTCGAAAGCTAAGTTTTTTGATCAAACAACATTAAAAGCCAATATTGAAAATAAAACAATTTACAACAAAGGAGCTGTAGATTTTCAAGGGGCTATAGATGAGGTTGAACCTGTTTTGGAAAAGTTATATATTGAATCAGAAGCCTTATATCAACAACACCTTTTAAATAGTTTAGTATTAAAAAGCTTGATTCCATTAGCGGTTTTAAAACATATTAATTCGTCATTAAACGAAATTAAAGAAGATAATAACATTCGTTTAAATGCCGAATTCAATCGTTTGATTTCAGAGCAAATAAAAAATGAACCAGCGCCTTTTATTTATGAGCGTATTGGAGAGAAATTCCGTTATTATTTTATTGATGAAATGCAAGACACTTCGCAATTGCAATGCCAAAATTTAATTCCATTAATTGAAAACGCATTGACTTCAGAAACTATTGATAAAGGACGAGGAAGCTTGATGTTAGTTGGCGATGCAAAGCAAGCAATTTATAGATGGAGGGGTGGAAAAGCAGAGCAATTTATTGATTTAGCAAATGATGAAAATCCGTTTTCAATTCCTAAGTATCTCCAAAATTTAGATACAAATTACCGAAGTTATTCTGAGATTATTGATTTTAACAATCAGTTTTTTACACATGTTTCTGATTTTTTAGGAAACTCAGCTTATAAGGATTTGTACCTGACAGGAAATCAACAAAAGAAAAATAAAAGAGTTGGTGGGTATGTTAAAATTTTGTTTGTTGAGAAGCCACAAGATAAAGATGAAAAGGAATTGGTTTTTCCAGAGAAGGTGTATGAGATTCTTCAAAATTTAGATTCAGGTTTTGATTTGAGAGAGGTCTGTATTTTGGTTAGGAAAAAGAAAGAAGGTATAGCCGTAGCAGATTATTTAACAGAGCACAATATCAATATTGTATCTTCAGAAACACTATTATTAAAGAGCAATGAGAATATTGATTTTATCTTAAATATATTAACCTATTTACAATTTCCCAACCATAAAGAAGCAGCAACAAATGCACTTTATTTTTTATGTAATAGGTTTGATTTAAAAGAGGATGTACATCTATTTGTTTCTGAAATAATTAATAAAAACCCGAATGAGTTTTTAAAATCACTTTATGATTATGGTTTTTATTTTGATGAGAATGAGTTTTTGCAGCTTCCATTTTACGATGCCATTGAATACTTAATTCGCAATTTTAAATTAATTGATGGTTCTGACGCTTTTGTTCAAGCTTTTTTGGATGTTATTTTAGAGTTTCAAAATAAGAGGGGAAGTAGCTTATTAGATTTTCTAGAGTATTGGGATAGAAAGAATGAAGGCTTAAGTATTGCAATACCCGAAATTAAAAATGCAGTAAAAATAATGACTATTCATAAAGCAAAAGGGTTGGAGTTTCCTGTGGTTATTTATCCATATGATTTAGATATTTATAGAGAAATTAATCCAAAGGTTTGGTATAATAAATTAGATAAAGAGAAGTTTTTAGGTTTCGAATCTACACTAGTAGATTACTCAAAAAGGGTTGTGTATGCAAGTGAATACGGAGAGCAACTATTTAAAAAAAGAAGGCAAGAAGTTCAACTTGATAATCTTAACTTGTTGTACGTAGCATTAACAAGACCTGTTGAACAATTGTATATTATATCTGAGACACATAAAAAAATAAATGAACTAAGTGAAGCGAAGAAATACTCAGACTTTTTTGTTGACTTTTTACAATCGAAAAATGAAGGAGGTTGGGTAAACGAGGATGAAGTTTATTCAATCGGAAATTCCAAAAGAAATAAAGAAAGAGAAAATGATAAAAAGGATTTAGAATCGATTCATCAAGAAAAATTTATTTCTTCTTCATGGAAAAACAAAAACATTAATATTGTTTCAAAATCCTCTTTGCTTTGGGATACAGAAAGAGAGCAGGCCATAGATTATGGAAATTTAATTCATGAAATTTTATCAGAAATTAAAACAATTGATGATGTTGAATTTACACTTCAAAATTATATTTCAGAAGGAATCATAACTCAAGGGAAATCTGTAGAGATTAAAGCCAAAGTTTATGGAATAATAAATCATCCTGATCTAACAAGATATTACCAATCTGACTTAGAAATTTTTAACGAACAAGAATTATTGACTAATGAAAAACAGATTCAAATTCCGGATAGAATTGTTTTAGAAAACAAACTAGCAACAATTATTGATTATAAAACGGGAGAACCTAATAAGAAATACCATTTGCAATTAAATAATTATGCTAAACCTCTTGCCGAAATAGGGTTTAATATTTCAAAAATGTATTTAGTTTTTGTTAATAATAAAATAACAGTAGAAGAAGTGTTAAAAAGTTAGAAGTTACACATCTAAAACTCTTAAAAAGGTTAATAAATTGTAGTATTATTATAATATGCGGAAATATTTTAGGTTAATTCATAATATTTTGTAGATTTGTTTTTGAATTTAAGCTTTAACCGCTTATTTTTGCGTAAAAATTAGGAAACAATTAAATTTAAAATTTTTAAAATGAAACATTTAAAAGTAGCTTTACTAGCTTTATTTGTAGTTGCAAGCTTTAGCAACGTAAACGCTCAGGATAGCAACAATCCATGGGCAATCGGTTTTGGTATCAATGCCGTAGATTATTTTCCAACTGGATTTGATGCTAATGGTATTGGAGAATTTGGAAGTCAATTTGCAAATGCAAATGACCACTACAACATTATTCCTGCATTATCAAGAGTTACTGTTGCAAGACACATTAATGGTGGATTCTCTTTAGAATTAGCTGGATCATTAAACAAAATTTCAAAAATTGGAGAAAACGAAGTATCTGATTTAACGTATTATGGTATGGATGCTGCTATTAAGTATTCACTTATGCATAAAGACATGAAGTGGTTTGATCCTTATTTAGGAGTTGGTGGAGGTTACTCTATCTTAGATTCTAATGGAGCTGCTACTGTAAATGGTACATTAGGTACTAATTTATGGATTACAGATCATTTCGGATTTAACATCCAAACATCTTACAAGCATTCATTTGATGATGTTGAGCATATGCCTCACTTCCAACATGCTGCAGGTGTTATGATTAGATTCGGTGGAATTGATACAGACGGAGATGGTATATATGACAAAGATGATGCTTGTCCAGAAGAATTTGGATTAGAAGAATTTAACGGTTGCCCTGATACTGACGGAGATGGAATCATTGATTCTGAAGATGCTTGTCCAAACGAAGCAGGATCAGCTGAAATGAACGGATGCCCAGATTCTGATAGTGATGGTATTGCAGACCCTAATGATAATTGTCCTGATGTTGCAGGACCAGCGGCTAACAACGGTTGCCCTTGGCCAGATACTGACGGTGACGGAATCTTAGATAAAGATGATAACTGTCCTAACGAAGCAGGACCAGCAGCTAACAATGGTTGCCCTTGGCCAGATAGAGATGGAGATTCTGTTTTAGATAAAGATGATCATTGTCCTGATACTGTAGGTACTGTTGAAAATGATGGTTGTCCAGAATTACCAGAAGCTGTGAAAAAAGCTTTAAGAGATTATGCAAAAACAATTGTATTTGATACTGGTAAAACTACAATCAAGTCTCAATCTGCGGGTGTGTTAGATGATATCAAGGCGATTATGGATGAATATTCAAACGCTAAATTCAACGTAGAAGGTCATACTGATAGTACAGGTTCAGCTAAATTGAATCAAAAATTATCAGAAGGTAGAGCTAAAGCAGTTGTAGATTACTTAACTTCTAACGGTATTGATGCTTCTAGATTAAATTCAGCAGGATACGGTGAAGATAAACCAATCAGCACTAACGATACTGCAGCTGGAAGAAGAGCAAACAGAAGAGTTGAAATTAACTTAAACAAGTAGTAGTTTATACTCAACAAATATTTATAAAAAACCGTTGCATCTTTGGTGTAACGGTTTTTTTATGCCCTAAATAATTGTAATTTGCAATATGCAAACTTTCCTTTCTAAAGTAGTATCTCAGGTTCTCTCAGAAAAATCTAAGCCTTTACAAAAAATAATTTTTGTAGTACCTAGCCAACGTGCCTGTGTATTTCTAAAAGAGGAACTAGTTAAGCAAATAGATGTAGCAACTTTTCTTCCAAAGATTATAAGTATTGAACAATACATTCAAGAACTTTCAGAAATAAGACAAGTTGATTCTATTCAATTATTGTTCGAATTTTATTCTGTATATCTTCAAAATACAAGTAAGGAGTCGCAAGATTCTTTCGAAATATTTTCGCAATGGGCAACAATTGTTTTACATGATTTTAACGAAGTAGACCGACACTTAATTGATGCCAATGATTTATTTACATATCTAAGGGATATAAATCGATTAGAGAATTGGAGCCCTACAACTGAATTGACCAAAAACTACTTTTTATTTTTCGAAAAATTAAATATTTATTATAAAGAGTTTTATAGCCATTTGAAATCAAAGGATATTGGTTATCAAGGATTAATTTATCGTGAAGCAGAAAGTAATGTTCACCATTATATTGATAACAATCAAGACAAGCAGGTTGTATTATGTGGATTCAATGCTTTAAATAAAGCCGAAGAAAATATTTTTCAAGAATTGTTACAAAGTGGTTTAGCATCAATTTATTGGGATGCTGATAAAAGTTATTTTGATAGCTCTACAGAAACAGGAATGTTTTTAAGGAAGTATAAAAATCATTGGAACTACTTTGATAACACCACTTTTAATTGGATAGAAGATTACTTAAAAAAAGAGCCTAAGAACATTCAATTTATCGGCGCACCTAAAAATGTAAGTCAATTGAAGTATGTTGGAGAACTACTTCAAAAACAAAAAAGTCATAACAATACCGCATTGGTTTTAGCCGATGAGTCATTGTTGTCATTAAGTTTAAATTCTTTGCCTGACACTGTCGAGAAGATAAATATTACTATGGGTTACCCATTAAAAGATATTCCTTTAAGTACGTTTTTTAAAAATATCTTTGATTTATACATGAGTCAAGAAAAATTTAATGTTAAAGAAAAAAACCTATTCTATTATAAAGACGTTCTCAACTTTTTAAATCATTCATACTTAAAGAAATTATTGCAATCTTCATCTTTTTCGATAGCAGACGATATTGGTAAAAGTAATCGCATTTTTCTTTCAGAAGAACATATTTCTAATATGTTTAATGACAAAGAACTTATCGGCGATTATAAACAATTTCAATTTATTTTTCTAGATGAAAACTCGTCTGTAGAAAAGATTCTACATAATTGTCAGCTTCTGTGTTTGAATTTAAAAGAGGTTGTAAGCGGGTTAGAAAAAGAATATGTATATCGGTTTTTCACGGTTTTTCAACAATTACAAACCTTGAATAACAAGTACGGGCATATAACAAATCTTAAAACACTTTATCAGTTTTATTTGCAATTGGTAAATAATGAATCCTTGTCTTTTCAAGGCGAGCCATTAGAAGGTTTACAGCTGATGGGAATGTTAGAAACACGTGTTATAGACTTTGAAACAATTATTTTAACATCGGTCAATGAAGGTATTTTACCTTCATCAAAATCTGACCAATCTTTTATTCCTTTTGATGTAAAACAGCATTTTAATTTACCAACCTACCAAGAAAAGGATGCCATATTCTCATATCATTTTTATAGATTAATACATCGAGCAAAAAATATATACTTTATATATAATACAGAAAGTGATGTTTTTGGAACTGGTGAAAAGAGTCGATTTTTAACTCAGTTAGAAATTGCAAGAGATGATATTCAGCAAGCTATAGTTAGTCCTAAAATTAATATCCAAAAAACAGCATTGAAAGAAATTCCAAAGTCAGAAGACTTAATAGTTAAATTAAAAGAACTTGGCGAAAAAGGAATTTCTCCATCTGCATTGGCTACATATATAAACAACCCTATTGATTTTTATTATCAAAAAATATTGAAGATTCGCGAATTAGAAGAAGTTGAAGAAACGGTAGCTGTAAATACTATGGGGACTGTGATTCATGATACATTAGAAGAGTTATACCAGCCATATATTGATAAAATACTTAACCAAGAATCCATCAAAAAAATGCGATTGATATCTAATGATTTGGTTAAAAAGTACTTTATCAAAGAATATAAGAATGGAGACATCACTAAAGGAAAAAACAAACTGATTTTTGAAGTTTCTAAAAAATTAGTTGACCGTTTTTTATTAAAAGAAATAGATGAGATTAAAAGCGGAAAACAAATTAAAATTATTTCATTAGAACAAAAGTTATCCGCAGATATTAAAATAGACACTTTTGATAAGCCAATAAAGTTACATGGAATTATCGATAGGGTCGATCAGGTTGATGGAGTACTGAGAGTTTTAGATTACAAAACAGGAGTAGTTTCTTCATCTCAATTACGGATGACAGATTTTAGTAAAATGAGTGATGATTTTAAATACACTAAAGCATTGCAAGTAATGATATATGCATACATCTACTCTATAAATAATGATATAACACAAACTATGGAAGCAGGAATCATCTCTATGAGAAACCTAAAAGAAGGATTTTTAAAAATGAATTTTGCTGCAGGTAGAGGAAAAGATTTTGATGTAAATCAAACTAGAATAGATGAATTTTTAGTTGAAGTAAGAAGATTACTTACCGAGATTTTTAACCCAAGAATCCCTTTTAAAGAAAATCCGAACAAAGCATTTTAAGATGATTAAGAATACAAATATCTCTGTAAAAAGTTCTATTCATAACAAACCAATTGTTACTGATGTGTTTTACAAACAGACCAACTCTAAAAAACCAATCATCATTTTTTGTCACGGTTATAAGGGTTATAAAGATTGGGGAGCATGGAATCTAATGGCAAATTCTTTTGCTGAAAACGTTTTGTTTTTTGTAAAACTAAACTTTTCACATAACGGTGGAACACTAGAAAACCCAATCGACTTTCCAGACTTAAATGCTTTCGGAGAAAATAATTTTATCCTAGAATTAAATGATTTAGAAGATGTTATTAATTGGATAATCAACAATAATGATTTTGAAGATGAGATTGATTTAACTAACATTACTTTGATTGGCCATTCTAGAGGAGGCGGTATTGTATCTATAAAAGCCTCTGAAAACAAAAATATTTCAAAAGTTATTACTCTCAATGGTGTGTCAAATTATGCTGCAAGATTTCCTAAAGGGAATGATTTAATCAAATGGAAAAATGAAGGTGTAATGTATGTTATCAATGGAAGGACAAAACAAGAAATGCCACATTATTATCAGTTTTATGAAAATTTTCTAGCAAACGAGAAAAGGCTTACGATTAAAAAAGCTATTGAAAATTTACAGAAACCAATGTTAATTGTTTCTGGAGGGGGTGATGTTGTGGTAACTTCAAAAGAAGGCGAGTTATTACATTCTTGGAACCCTAAAAGCGAACTATTTTTTGTAGATGAGATGAATCACACTCTGGGGGGTAAACATCCATGGGAGGGAGATAAACTTCCAAAACATCTCGATGCTGTTGTAAAAAAATGTGTCTCTTTTATAAGGCAGTAAGCAAAACTCTTACTGTCAATTCGAGTAATTTTCTAAAGAAAATTGTATCGATAATAATGTATCATAACAAATGTATAAGGCGTCAAACATAACTTTTAAAGGCATAAATAAATTAGCAATACCAGCAATTATTTCTGGTGTAGCCGAACCTCTTTTATCAATTACTGATACGGCCATTGTTGGTAATATTAATTTGAACCCTACAGAATCATTAGCGGCAGTTGGTATTGCTGGGTCGTTTATTTCTGCACTAATTTGGATTCTCGCTCAGACACGTTCAGCAATTTCAGCAACGATTTCAAAGTATCTTGGAGCAAAAAAAATTGATAAAATCCTCGACTTACCATCGCAAATTATTGCCCTTAATTTAGCTTTGAGTATTGTTATTTATTTGGTTTCAATATTTTTTGTGAATACAATTTTTCAGATGTACAATGCCGATGGGATCATTCTAGAATATACCATTGACTATTATAAAATTAGAGCTATTGGTTTTCCTTTAACCTTATTTATTTTTTCGGTTTATGGAGTTTTTAGAGGAATGCAAAATACCTATTGGCCCATGATAATTAGTATTGTAGGTGTGGCATTAAATGTTGTTTTAGACTTTGCTCTTGTATTTGGAATCGAAGGTTTTATTGATCCTATGAATGTAAAAGGAGCCGCATGGGCAAGTGTTATTTCGCAAGGAGTAATGGCAATATTTGCACTGGTATTGTTCGTAAAGAAAACACCATTTAAATTAAAATTGTCAATGCCATTTAATAAGGAAATCAAGAATATTTTATCTATCAGTTTTAATTTGATTATTAGAGCAATAGCTTTAAATGTTGCTTTGATTATGGCGAATGCTTACGCAACAAAATATGGTAATTCATATATTGCGGCGCAAACTATCGCCTTTCAAATCTGGTTGTTTTTTGCCTTTTTTATTGATGGGTATTCAAGCGTTGGAAACATTGTATCAGGCAAATTATTAGGGGAACAAGATTACAAGAGTATGTGGAAACTAAGTGTAAAGCTAAGTCGATATTCAATAGTTATTTCATTATTGCTAGTAGGCATTTGTTTTATTTTATACAAACCGATTGGATTACTTTTTACTCAAGATAGTTTTGTCTTAGAATCATTTTATGGCATTTTTTGGATAGTACTCATCATGCAACCCATCAATGCAATTGCTTTTGTTTTTGATGGAATTTTTAAAGGCCTCGCAGAAGCTGTTATTTTGAGAAACCTCTTGTTAATTGCAACTTTCTTTGGGTTTGTTCCCACACTTTTAATCGGAGATTATTACGACTTAAAACTTTATGGAATTTGGATTGCTTTTACTATCTGGATGATTTTAAGAGGAGGAATCTTAGTCGTAAAATTTAGACAAAAATATTTACACAAAAACATGTAACTTTGCCCTATGAATCAAGGTAGCTTATATACGAATATTCAAAATAATATAGCAACGGTTGAGTTTTCTCATCCTGCAAGTAATTCTTTTCCTAGTGAATTGTTAGCTCGATTAACAAAAGTATTTCACGAATTGAGTGATAACAATGAGGTTAATGTCATCATCTTAAAAAGTGAAGGTGAAAAAGCTTTTTGCGCCGGAGCTTCTTTTGATGAATTAGTAGCTATTGATAATTTTAAAGATGGCAAGCAATTTTTCTTAGGATTTGCAAATGTAATCAATGCAATGCGTTTGTGTAAAAAACCAATTATTGGACGTATCCAAGGAAAGGCTGTTGGTGGTGGTGTTGGTTTAGCATCTGCTTGTGATTATGTTTTTGCAACTGATAAAGCCGCGATTAAATTATCAGAATTAACGATTGGTATTGGTCCTTTTGTTATTGCACCAGCAGTTGAACGTAAAATTGGAGTTGCAGCTTTGAGTGAGTTATCATTGAATGCAACACAATGGCACAACGCCTATTGGGCTAAAGAAAAAGGCTTGTATGCAAATGTGTTTAACAGCACCAAACAACTAGATGAATATGTAGATGAGCTATCTCAAAAAATAGCAGGTTATAATCCAGAAGCTGTTCAAGAAATGAAGCAAGTTTTATGGAATGATACCAATCATTGGGACACATTATTAGAAGAAAGAGCAGAGATTAGCGGCAAGCTAGTTTTGTCAGAATTTACAAAAAATGCACTCGAAAAGTTTAAAAAATAAGTATGAGTAAGATAAGAATCACCAAGCAATTTTATTTCGAAACGGGACACGCATTGTACGGGTACGATGGTAAATGCAGAAATGTGCATGGACACAGTTATAAATTATCAGTAACTGTGATAGGCACACCAAGTGCTGATACCAATGATGTTAAATTTGGGATGGTGATTGACTTTAAAGATTTAAAGAAAATTGTAAAAGGTGAAATTGTAGATCAGTTTGACCACGCTACTGTATTTAATAAAAACACTCCTCATGTTGAACTAGCAAAAGAATTAGAAAAAAGAGGGCACAGTGTTATTTTGGTAGATTATCAGCCAACAAGTGAAATGATGATTATTGATTTCGCATCGAAAATTAAGGAAAAACTACCTACTAATATTGCGCTACATTCTTTAAAGCTACAAGAAACAGGGACTTCTCATGCCGAGTGGTTTGCTTCGGATAATTAATCAAATAAACATTTTAGATTTTTATTAAGAACTACTCAAGGGATAAAATAAATGATACACCTAATAGTTGGAAATACAGGTTCTGGTAAAACAACCTATTCAAATGAATTGAAAAGAAACACACAAGGAGTTATTTTTTCAATTGATCAATGGAACAAAGAATTATTTTTTCCCGATAAAAAATCAACAGATGGATTAGACTGGTTTCTTGAAAGAATAAAGAGAGCAGAAAAATTAATTATGAAATTGATTAATCAGTTAGAAGATTCTAATACTGATTCAATTCTTGATTTAGGCCTTTCTAAACTTGAGCATCGAGAAAAATTTAGAGCATTTGCCGATTTAAATGGCTATGAATTAAAAACTCATTTCTTGGATATTTCTAAAGAAACTAGACTCAAAAGAATCTTGAAACGAAATGAAGAAAAAGGAAAAACTTTTGAATTCGAAGTGACACAAGAAAATTTTGATTTTATGGAAACCTGGTTTGAGGCTCCAAATGATTCTGAATTAAAAGCGGGAATAATTATTTCTGAGTAAATCTCCAAAAGGCCATTTAAACAGGAGTACAAGTTGTATAAATTATTTCCCATTAAAATCATTCATGGTGTGTCTAAGTCCAGCAGTACCAAAAGAAAGAATTGATTTCGTTGTAATTGGCAACCGTTCAATTAACTCACTCTCTTCTTCTTTGCTCCATTTACTCAACACAAAATCCACCTGTCGCCCTTTAGAGTAATTTGCCCCAACTCCAAACCTAAGTCTTGGGTAAGTAGCTGAGTTCAATTTTTCTTGAATGTCTTTTAAGCCATTATGACCACCATCACTTCCTTTTGCTTTAAAACGGATAGACCCAAAATCAATATTTAAATCATCTGTTACAATTAAAAGATTATCAATAGATATTTTCTCTTTGGTCAGCCAATATTTTACGGCCTTCCCGCTTAAATTCATATAGGTTGATGGCTTTAATAAGATAAATGTTCTGCCTTTAAACCTGAAAGTCGTAGTTGCACCAAGTTTATCTGAATCAAAAGAAACTTTAAAATCATTCGCTAGATAATCTAAAATTTTGAATCCAATATTATGTCGGGTATCATCATAATCAGCTCCAATATTTCCTAAGCCTACAATTAAATATTTTTTCATCGGATCTAAAGTGTCAGTTTCTTTTTTGAATAATCTTTTAAAGAATGATTTGGTATTCATGAGGTAAAAATAAAAAAAGCATCACAATATTGTGATGCTTTTCAAATAGTTTTTAAGAAGATTGCTTATTCAGTAGCAGGTGCTTCAGTAGTAGCCTCAGCTCCTTCTTCAGCTCCTTCTTCAGCTCCTTCTTCAGCTCCTTCTTCAGCTCCTTCTTCAGCTCCTTCTTCAGCTCCTTCTTCGCCTTCTTCTTCCTCTTCGTCAACCGCAACAGCAGCACGAGCCATTGCAACTCTAACGACAGCCATATTGTCTGGGTGTAAGAACTCTAACTTTTCATCGTGTACATCAGCAATAGAAACATTATCTCCAATTTTCAACTCTGAAATGTCAACACCAATAAAATCTGGAAAATCTTTTGGCAAGGCACGTACATGCAATTTACGGTTAGTAAATAATAAACGTCCTCCGTTTAATACACCTTTAGAATTTCCTGATAATTTAACAGGAATAGTCATTGTAACTAGTTTTCCTGCAAATAACTGATAGAAGTCAATGTGTAAAATTTTGTCAGTTACTGGGTGAAACTGGATATCTTGTAAAATAGCGTCGAATGATTCTCCGCTTTCTAGTTCAATCACTGCAGTATGTACGTTTGGAGTATATACTAAATTCTTGAACGAAATTTCGTCAGCTGAAAAATGTACAGGTTGTTCTCCTCCGTATAATACGCAAGGCACCTTTCCAGCATTACGTAAGGCTTTAGTTGCTACTTTACCTACGCTTTCTCTTTTGGATCCTTTAATTGTAATCGATTTCATTGTAATATATTAATTGTTATTATTTAAAAAATAAATTTATCACTGATGGATGTATTGTTTTGAACGTTGTACATAACATCTGCAAATAAAGGGGCGCAAGGTACAACTTTTATCTTAGAACATTCTCTTTTTAAAGGAATTGTGTCTGAAATAATTAACTCGGTTAATTTAGAGTTTTCAATTCGGTCAATTGCCTCACCAGAAAGGATTCCGTGAGTTGTAACTGCTCGTACACTTGTGGCTCCTCGCTCTATCATTAATTCAGCCGCTTTTACTAATGTTCCTGCTGTGTCAACCATGTCATCAACCAAAACAACATCTTTGCCTTCTACGTTACCAATCAGTTCCATATGCGAAATGATATTTGCTTTTAATCTTTGTTTATAGCAAATTACAACATCACATTGTAAGTGTTTGGAATAGGCATATGCTCTTTTTGACCCTCCCATATCTGGCGACGCAATCATAAGGTTTTCTAAATTCAAGCCTTTTAGATAAGGCATAAAAATTGTCGATGCGTACAAATGATCAACAGGCCTTTCAAAAAAGCCTTGAATTTGATCGGCATGTAAATCCATGGTGATGATTCTAGTAGCGCCAGCAGTTTCTAACATTTTTGCTACTAATTTTGCAGCAATTGGTACACGCGGTTTGTCTTTTCTATCTTGTCTTGCCCATCCAAAATAAGGAATTACCGCTGTAATATGTCTTGCGGACGCACGTTTTGCAGCATCAAGAATTAAAAGCATTTCCATTAAATTATCAGAATTTGGAAAAGTAGATCCTATTACAAAAATACGTCGTCCTCTAACAGACTCTTCAAGTGCTGGTTGAAATTCACCATCACTATATTTTGAAATAATTACGTTTCCGAGTTTTGCACCATAAGACAATGCAATTTTTTGGGCCAATTCGGTACTCTGAGAACAGGCAAAGAATTTTGGTTCAAGTTTTAATTTAGACATGTAAAAGGTTTTGTGTTGTTGAATGCAAAAGTAAAAATAAATTCTTTGAGTTGAGTAAATTAGAACTTGATTTTAAATGATTAAATATGATTTTTTTTAACACATAATAGAGTGGGCTAAATAACCCTTTTTACCGATACAGATTTTCACTATTAATTAGGTCAAATTTTAAAAAATGCATAAATTTGCAATCCAATTTTAAGAATGCTCAAGTGGCGGAATTGGTAGACGCGCTGGATTCAAAATCCTTTTTTTGAATGTTGCGAAAATTAAGCCGAAGTGGTGGAATTGGTAGACACGTCGGATTCAAAATCCGATGCTTTCAAAGGCGTGCGGGTTCGATTCCCGCCTTCGGTACAAAAATAGTCAAGATGAAAATCTTGGCTTTTTTTATTTACAGGTACAACATAGGTACAACATTTGGCTGTTTTACTATTAAAATATAAAAACTACAGAATTGTTACTATTTAATTCTATCCCGTATTAAACCCAGTTGCAATCAATAACTTTTAGTTTTCTTTCTTCTTTTAATTTTAGGAAATTCCTTCCAAACTTTTACAGAAGGTAACATATTTGTCACAAACTTTCTACACAATTGACTTCGACATACATAATCGAGATAATATAGTATTCATACAATATTCCTGCAATTTAAACTCGTAAAAACTCCCATCAAAAGACTACGGCATAATCAGGTTCGTGCCTCTCTCTTTTTATTCCGTTTCCTTTTGAGCTGAGATTTTTGCTTCCGTTTGGGTATTGCTCAAATATTGTTTAACCAAAAAAATTAGCATTATGAAACAAGTATCTGAAAGCCCCAACATTAACCTTCAAGAAGCAGAAGAACACTATCAATTAAGTAGTGAAAATTACACTACTGAAAGTGCAGAAAATCACTTAGCCTACTACAGAGATAAGCATCCGATGAACTATCGAACACTATTAGAATATTATTCAAACTAAAATCTCATATTATGGAAAATTTTAATTTAGTACAACTAGATTTTGGGTTCGAGTGCGATCCTTTATCAACACATAAGAAAACACCAAAGTCAAATAAAAAGCGAACTAATGATTTCGTTTTCAATTTCATGGATTGTCTTACCAGCCCCATCATTGTTTTTAAATCTGCTTGGCAAGATACCATACCAAAAGACATACTTAAAAACATAAAATTATCACGACTATTATGTTCAATGCAGCAAGAAGAAATGGCATCGCTTACAGAAGCATTAGCATAAATAATGCCCAGAACTTATGAAGCACCAATGCCTATGGAATGGGTAAATATTTATACATGGTTAGGTCTTCAATATGCGAGTCAATTTAAAAATAAGGAACAGTTGAGTGCAATGACTGAAATTGCACCCAGCGAACTTTCAGAATATGAAATGGGGCTTTTGAATAATTTGAGAAGATGGATTTATGATAAACGCAGAAGTGCTCTTAAGAATATTTTGAAAAGCAGTAAAAATTCAGAATCAATTCGTTTACCGATATATCAAAAAGATCTGTTTGAATAATAAGTTCAATATTCATAAGACTTCTAATGTAAGTTAAGCTAGCTCTAAATTAATCTTTTTTCCAATTTTCACCACTTAATTTATATAGTGGCAATAATTTGTTTTCCAATATTTACCACTTTTTTGTATATTTGGCAAAGTTTTGAAATATAAATATGCCAAAAATTATAGAAAATAAACTTATAGAAGCCTTCAAAGACCATAGTTCGTTTGATAGGGACGAGCTGTATGACTTCTACCTCAATTTTGAACCAGACCTGAAAGAAAGTACTTTTAGTTGGCGAATTTATGACCTTAAGAAAAAGGACATCATTAAAACTATTGGGCGCGGATTGTATGTTATATCCTATAAGCCCAAGTACAAGCCAGTATTGTCAGAAAACGTGCTAAAGATAGCCCGAAAAACTAATGAACGGTTTGAGGGAATTAAATATGCTATCTGGGAATCCCAATGGCTAAACGAGTTTAGCCAACACCAAACAGCCAATCAGATGATTGTTGTAGAAGTGGAAAAAGAATTTACCGATTCACTTTATTATTATCTAAACGATACTATCCGAATGGATTTTTTCTTGAATCCCGATGATAAAGAAATTCAGTTTTATATTTCAGAAAGTACTGTGCCAGTTGTTATAAAGCGACTTGTCACAAGAGCACCCATTCAAAAAATAAAAAATAAAAAAACAGTTGTAACTATTGCAACACTTGAAAAGATTATGGTGGATTTGTTTGCAGATGAAAACCTGTTTCATTTTTATCAAGGTTCAGAAATGATAAACATCTATGAAAAAATTATTGATAGGTACAGCATCAATTTCACAAAACTGTTCAGCTATGCGAAACGGCGTAGAAAAGAACAGGAAATCAAACAATTTATAAGTAATCACATCCCAAATTTTTTAGAAGATATTCAATATGATTAA
>JAQRMW010000218.1 GCA_028599075.1 Urechidicola sp.
ATTACAGCGTGTCTTTGAAAGAATTTATTACCATCAAGATTAGCAGCAGATTCTTCTGATATAGTGTAATTCCCAATTTTAAGTGGATTTTCACTGTTAGAAGAAATAATATTCATAAAAGCAGAAAGGTCGTTTCCTTGAAGTAAAAAACAATCTGCATTTATACTTGGAACAGTATTTAATGTTCGTTTAAAGACATTTCTATCTGAACCTACTTTTTCAATTAAAGTACCTACTAAATTTATTTTGATAAGGTTTTCTATGATAAAATCAGGGTCAGAACTCTCATCAATTTTGTCGGCAACAGCTTTACGCATTATTTTAGAAATCAGACCAATAATTTTTTCGCCCGTTTTTGTTGAACGAATTTGTACAATCTGATTTATTTGAACATTATTGAGCAGTTCTTCTTTATCAACTTTAACTGATACGTTACCAGTATCAACACTTTGTACTTTTCCAATTAAAAATTCTGCTTCCATAATTATAATATTTCCATAAATTTATTCAGTTGCCAAAAGTCGCCTTCGATTATTTCTTCTTTTTGTTCCGAAGAGCTATTTTCTTTATAAATCACTTTTGTTTTACCTGTTTCAGCTTCTTCAAACAAAATGTATTTCTCCGCATTTTTTAGTTCTTTGAAAGTATTTTCGGAAACCTCTTTTGTTATTAAAACAAGAGGAATTCCTTTTTTAATATTAGCTTCAATTCTTGGTGTTAAATGCTTATCGTTAAAACCAAAACCAACAACAAGAAAGCTTAAAGCATTATTAATTAGAGTATCAGATTTTTGGATTAACTCTCTGTGTGGCACCTTGTACGTTTCTTCAAATTTGTTTTTACTCGGAACAACAATTTGAGGTGTTCTATTAACTGTATCACAAGATAAATAGCGGATTTCACCATTAACATTAAACCAATTTAAAGAACCGTGAACCTTGACAATGTTTACAATGTTTTCGTCTTTAAAATTTCCGCCATTAAATATTGATAATATTTTCCCATCAAATCCATCTGTAAAATTAACGTCTTGATGAGATAACAAATGTTCTAATACTCTGTCATAATTTGTTGTAACAACATTTAGAACTCTTGGATGTGGCTCAATAAATTTTTCAATCAATAATTTTATGCCGTTAAAATCATCTGTTTTATTATCAATAATTTTTTTTAGAACAGAAACATCAGCATTATTGACTTCTTTCCATATTGTCTGCTTTATTTGAGGTAGTTTATCTTGATACTTGTCTTTGCCAAGCTCATTTTCTAAATTATTATTTGAGGTGTCGAAATCTTCAACCCCTTTTTTCAATGCCTCATTTAAATTCCACATACTTGGCAATCCAAAAGAAATAGTTGCTCCAGAACCCCAAACAATTAAGGGAGGGTTTTTAAGGAAACGCTGAACAATCTTTAAAATAGATTCTGTTGTATTATCTTTTTGTTCTCCCATAATTACAACTCTCCTTTAAATGCTTTATTTAAAACTGATTTCTTCAACTCCTCCAAATCATCTATTTTTTGCTGATAAATGACTTCTAATTTTTTGGTTTCGACTGAAAGACTGTTTAGTTTTTTGACTATTTGTTCTTGTTCTTCAATTGGTGTCTTGGGAACAATAAAATTACGCAGCGCCTTTAAAGAAACTGTTCTTTGGGCCGTTCCTGTTGCTGTTTCGTTTGCCTGTTTCAGAGCTTGTGGAGATAAAATCCAATAAAATAACCATTTGCTATTTATATCTTTTTTTGGTCTAAGTAATCCAATATGTCGTTGAAAACAAAACTCAAAATTTGATTCTATAAGGACAGGTATACCATAAGATCCTGTAACTGTGTATAAGACATCTCCTTTTTTAGGTTTTCGTTTTGATTTGATATTTTCAAAGTATTCTGCTGATACATAGAAAGTTTTTGAAAAATCAATAGAACACGTTTCTTTATTAATATTTGAAATTGTAATAAATGGTATTCCTGTTTCTGTTTTTGGAGGAGGCATATGGTCGCCATCACTTATATCATCAGTTATTTGTGATAATGTTGTTTTACTCCATTTATTATCCTCAAACACATTTTGCAAATAACTTTCAAAAATCTCTTTAACGTTTTGTAGGTTTTGTTGTGCATTTTCTTTTGCGGTGGCAATGGCGGTAAAGGCTTTGTCTAAAACGGCTACTATGCGTTGTTGCTCGGGGAGGGGTGGTAATGGGATTTCTAAACTTTTAAATTTATTCATAGAAACCCCTCCAATAATTCCTGTCATTTGACTGTGAAAGTCTTTTTGAAACCTATTACTGAAATAGAAATAGTAAACATATTTACTATCGCTATTTTTATTTGTAGTTAAGGCAAATAGTTTATTCCCAAAGCATACCTCTTGATTTGTAAAACCAATTTTACGTCCTGCACTTCCGCCTTCAGCACAAATTAGTATTGTGTTTTCAGAAGCAATTTTAAAATCACTTTTTTCATCAAAAGGAATACTAATTCCATTATCATAATCAATAATACTCTTATAGCTTACATCTTTTGTGGCGATATATGGTATGCCTTCATTTAAGTTTAAGTACTTCTCTTTTTTAACTTTAGCATTAATACTATTACCATTGAAAACTCGACCTACGTCTGATATTTTTTTTATTTCCCAACCTTTTTTCATATCAAATCCAAAATTGAGTTTAAAATGGTTTCGCTTTCCTTATCCAAGGCTTTCATACTTTCCAAAATCTCTTTTGGTTGGCGTAATGGAGCTTCTTCTGGTGTATTTGGGTTTTTAGCAGAAAGGTCCATTTCGGCTCCGCTCAATGAACTTATATCTACAGTCCAAGAATTCTCACTTTCCTTTTTAGTTTTCTGAAACTCCACAAACTCCGCTAAATCCTTCTCGTTTAGTGGGTTGGTTTTTCCTAAGTTTCTATCCAAATTCAATTGGTAAAACCAAGTCTTTTGAGTGGCACTTCCTTTTTCAAAAAAGAGTACAACTGTTTTTACACCTGCACCAGTAAATGTTCCGCCTGGTAAATCCAATACGGTGTGTAAATTACAGTTGGTCAATAATTCTTTCCGCAAAGCCACAGAAGCATTATCGGTATTGCTTAAAAAGGTGTTTTTAATTACAATTCCTGCTCTTCCGCCAGCTTTCAAAATCTTAATAAAATGCTGTAAAAACAAAGAAGCTGTTTCTCCTGTTTTTATCGGAAAGTTTTGTTGTACTTCTGCTCGCTCTTTTCCGCCAAAAGGAGGGTTTGCCAATACTACATTGTAGCGGTCTTTTTCTTGTATGTCGCTTAGGTTTTCTGCCAATGTATTGGTGTGTATAATATTGGGAGCTTCCACACCGTGCAATATCATATTCATAATACCAATAATGTAGGCAAGCGATTTTTTCTCTTTTCCGTAAAAAGTATTTTTCTGTAAGGTTTCTACAT
>JAQRMW010000219.1 GCA_028599075.1 Urechidicola sp.
CTAAAGTGTGTACTTTTGTTCATATATCTGTTTTTGTTGTGAAAATTAAGATATATAAAAAAGAGGGAAATCCAACCATGGAAATCCCTCTTTTAAAAATGTTTATCGGACACTAATGATTTAAATTATCAACAGAATTTTGAATACCTATTAACGAATTGTGTAAACTTGGTCTAATTCCTTCTGAACCATACATACCGTAGATTACCTTTGAATTAAAAGGTAGTTCTTCAATTCTTGCAACTGGTTTTGGACCTAAATATCCCGATAAAACGATAAATTCATCCGTATCGTGCATTTCGTGTCTATGGAAGATTAACTCTTCTAAATTTTGAGTATATAACATATGTTAAGCCTTTTCTAAAACGTGTTTAAATAAACCTTCTTTTATTTCAAATTTTTCTTTTGAAAACAATTCAAAAATTGTTTCAGCGATTATCTTTGCAAATCTTGGCGGAACAGCATTACCAATCATTTTGTATTGGTCTCCTTTTGAACCAAGAAACTCAAAATCATCATCAAAAGTTTGTAATCTTGCAGCTTCTCTAACTGTAATAGTGCGTGCTTGATTTGGGTCAGGATGAATATGTCTAAGTCCATCTTTATATAGATGTGCAGGTATTGTATTACTTGGTTTATCTTCTCGAATAACGTGATATTTATGAAACTTAGATTCTTTACCTGTTTTTTCCTTATACAATTGGATTAAGGCTTTACTTGAAATATATTTGTTTATTCCATTTTTTATATCTTGTGTAAGCAATTTAAATATTTCAATATCTCTCTTGCTATGCATTCTTGGTTCGTGATTTTTTGGTAAAGAAATTCCATTTAGTTTAATTTCGTGAGAATGTTTACCAATAGAAGATGGATAAATTTTTGGTAAATTCTCAAATGCAAGTTTAGAAGGTGTAGGCTCAATGCTCTTCTTTAACTTCATTAGTGAATAAAAGTTATTAATTAGTTGAGTGCTATTATCATTTTTTTTGACACCAAATATTATTACTCGCTTTCTTTTCTGTGGCACATTATAAAATGATGTATCGAAAAGAGCATTTTTTCTAAGATTATCTGTGATTTCATAACCAATATCATCGAAAGCTTTTTTAATCCTTTCAACAATTGATATTCCTCCTGGTTTCGCTGACAGTATGCCTTCAACATTCTCAAATACAAAAAAATCAGGATTAAATGATGTTACCATTTTAACATAACTCTCAAATAAATAGTTTCTATAATCGTCTTGCATTCCATTTTTATCCCGAACTCTACCCGCTATGGAATATGCTTGACAAGGTGGTCCTCCAATTATCAAATTAACTTTTCTACTATTTACAATATTTTCTAATCCCTTGCTATTACCATAAATAGGGTCGTCATATCCATTTAGTAATTTATCTGTTTGTTGAATGTCAAAATATAATATTTTATCAGTTACATCATCAAAATCGTAGCCCCATTTATTTAATAATCTTTTTTTCAATGTTTTAACAGTTGGTTGTTCCCAATCAACAGAAGCCAACGTTTCATAGTGACCAGTTTGTAAAAAACCGTCAGTAAGACCACCGCAACCTGCAAATAAATCTATAACATTAATCTTCATCTTTAAGATATTTTTTAAGTTCATTACCTAATACTTTCCCTAAAAGAGGTGGTACAGCATTTCCTACTTGTCTATATTGTTGAGTTTTGTTTCCTAAAAAAACAAATTCATCAGGAAACGATTGTAGTCGAGCATTTTCTCTAACACTTGGCACTCTGTTCCATTTGTAATGGAAGTGATTTCTATGCCCTGTATCTATTGTTTTAGAAGGCTTTTTACTGTGATACCTTGTCCAAGCTTCATTAAATTTCCTTGAATCGCCTACACCTGTTGGTAAGTCTTTATGATTGCCACCTTCTGGAACTTGTGATATGACATTTATAACAAGGTCTGTGTGTTTTGTACCAATATGGTTTTTAATAATTTCTGAACCATTTCTCATACTTTTCTGATATTCACTGAAAGCGTTCTTGTCATATTCAAGATTCTCTTTCCCTAAATCATCTACTAAATCAGGTAAATCTCCAATGGCATCTTGACTGCCAATATAATTATCTTTGTTGTGTGTTGGTTTTGGAAATTCAAAAGTTCCTATGTCTTTTCTTAAAGCTACAAAAAACACCCTACGTCTAATCTGTGGAATACCATATTCAGGTGCAAATAGAATTTTATAATTGCAAGTATAACCTAAGTCATCACATAAACTAATTATTTTCTGTTTTGCTTTTCCATTATACAAAGTAGTTAAACCTGGTACATTTTCAATTATTATTGCCTTAGGCTTAACTTTCTTTGCCAAATCGAAGACTTTATATGGTAATGTATTCCTTTTATCTTTTTCATCTCTTGTTCCTGTGAGCGAAAATCCTTGACAAGGTGGTCCTCCAATTATGACATCAATATCTTGTCCTATCACAATATCAACTATTGTTTTTATAGTGTCATCATTATGTAAATCTGCAAGTAGTGTTTTAGAATTATTATGATTCAATTCAAATGTTTTTAATGCGATTTCAGTATTATCTACCCCAAGAACTGCATCATAACCTGCTTGTTGGAAGCCATAAGAAAAACCACCACAACCAGAAAATAAATCTATTACTTTATAATTATCTTTCATTTACAATTTTAATTTACTCTGTTTAACATCCAATTGACGTAAATATTTTACTTTTTCCTCTGCAACTGTAAATGCATTAGTAGAACAATTGCTACTATATATTTTTTTAGCAAAATATTCTCCAAAAAATTCAGTTTTTAAATTTTCAGGATTTAATTCAAACGCTTTTGCGAGAGATTCTAATTTTTTCTCGTCAAAATCTCTTTTATTATTTTCAATTTTACTCAAATTAGCAGAATCAATACCTAACTTTGCACCAAGCTGAGTTAAGGTAAATCCTTTTTCTACTCTTAAAGTCTTAATATATTGCCCAAATAATTGTTTCATTTGACTTGTAAATTATTTCTTGTCATATGATGACAAAATTACGATTAATTTTATTAAGTTCAATATTTATTTCTATTTTTTTTTTGAGGGTAGAAATTGCTCTTTTGGTTTTTTCGGGTCGGACTTATTTTTGTGTCGGCCAAAAACTAAATGTGCAATTTGTGCGGTGGCTTTCTATTTCTTTATTTTCTTGTAGCAAATTTGTCATTCTGTCTCGTTTGTTTTGCTTGTGGGTAACGGTTTGTGTATGATTAGTTGCGTTATTTTTTTACCAGATTTAACTAAAAATTCTTGGTTTTGATTTTTAGCTGATATTTTCTAAAATAGCCTGAACTAAGCAATTAATTATACATGGTGTTGGGTGCTGGTTTTTTGTTTAATTGAGTTTATATTGGATAGAAAATAAATTGTTTTCTCTCCACCCTTTAGCTCTTTATAAACTTTAAAACCTACATGATTGTATAGGTTAAGTAATTTATTATCTGATGTTTCAAAAAGGATTGGTAATTCTGAGGTTTTGGATATTTTAATAAGCATTTTATTTATTTCATTTAACCCATCAAGTCCACCGTATCCTTTTTGTTGAGCGATGAACCAAACATAAATGAAATTATCTAATTTTAATTGGTGCTTTTTTACCACTTTCTCATTCTTCAATACCTTTAGAATATTTGATAAAAGAATTCCTTTTACCACTTTTAAATAATTAAAGTGATCTCCTAAAGTCTTTTTAAACTTATTCTTTTCATAAAAGAGTACAATCGTTTTCTTATTTCTGGCAATAAATACGCCATCTAATTTTAGGGCTATTGTAAAGCAATAATTTACAAGATTAAAAACATTCTTTTTAAAGTTTTTCCTTTTATTATCAAACAATAAGGACATCCTGGGATTATCAATAAACCGTTCTGTAATTAATTGCTTGTAATACAATTGGGTGCTTTTAGATAGTTTTTGATTATTGTTTTCCATTGTTTTTGAGTAGATTATAGTGTGCTATATAGGCTTTGAATAAGCTGCTTTCATGATTATATCTCAACCCATATTTTACAACAAGACGTTTGATGATTGGTGTTAACTTAGGATAATGTATATGTGAAACATTAGGAAACAAGTGATGTGTAATATGATGGTTAAATCCACCCAATAACCATGTAGTTGACTTACTATTGGTTGCAAAATCTGTTGTTGTTATGATTTGATGATGTGACCATGAATATGGCATTTTACCATCTGCTGCTGGTCTAACAAAAATAGAGTTCTCAGATACATGTGATGGGACAAGTGCTAGGGTTAGAAAATAACTCGCTGTTACATGTAACAAAATATTACCTACTACTACTTGAAAGATTGATAGGGATGTAAAATAAATAGGACATAAGATAAAAAGGGATATATAAAATGCTTTGAACATTATGAATTTTATGTATTCAGTTGTAGGAATTTTTTTGAGAAAAGATTTTTTTGAAAAAAAGTCTTTAAAATCTCTAATATAAATCCAGTTAATGGTATAAATAGAATATAGAAAGGGGACATAAATATGTTGATATTTATGATAGAATTTGTGAATTGAATTAGGCAAAATTTTGACTATAACAGACTGCGTAAGATCTGGGTCCTTTTCTAAAGTATTAGGAAAGACATGGTGTCCAATTTGGTGTCGTTTTTTCCATGTATAAGAGTTTGCACCAATGAGATCCATTTGCATAGCGAAAAATGCATTAACCAATTTTTTAGAATGTGCTATCCCGTGAACTGCGTCATGAGAGATATTTATAGCTAGAATGATACATAAAGGGCCTAAAAATAGGAAAGCCACATATACGAGAAAATTATACTGAAAATAGTAAATAGAAATATATGTAGCGATAAATATTGTTTTTAATATCAGGTATTTAATGATAAGTGAAGTGTTACCGTATTTATGAAGTTTATTTAATTTGAAATATTCATTAACTTCTTTACATGCATCTTTATAAAATGAATCTGGCTCTTTAGGAAATTTTATTCTTACACTCATTTTATATACTTTTTAAATACGACATCAAATGATTTGAGCGTATGTTCTACATCTTCTTTTGTATGCAAACTAGTGGGAGTTAACCTAAATATCACAACGCCTTTAGGAACAACAGGATATATAACTATTGAGCAAAATACCCCATGCTGGTATACTAATTCTTTTTGAAGGTCAAAAACATCAACAATTTTAATATTGAAATATATAGGGGTAATAGGAGTATTAACTTTGTCTGAGAGTAAATTTCTTTTTCTTAAGCCTTCTTGTAATAGAGAGGTGATTTCAAACAAAATCTTTCTGTTACTATCAGCATTTTTTATGATTTTTAATCGTTCATTTAAACCTTTAACTACTGGCATAGGCAACGATTTAGAAAATATTTGGGACCTAAGGTTATATTTAAAATAGTTAATAATCTCTTTGTTTCCAGCAATAATAGCTCCGAATGAAGCCATGGATTTTGTAAAAGTAGTAAAATACAAATCTACTTGATTTTCAAGATTGTATGCGCAAACAGTACCATTTCCTTTCATGCCCATAACTCCAAAGCCGTGAGCATCATCAACTAAAAATCTAAAATTATAATTCGATTTTAAGTCGCAAATTTCTTTTAATTTCCCCTGTTCACCCGACATACTAAAAACACCCTCGGTTACGACTAAAATTCCACCATTAGTATTTTTAGTAAGTTCTTCTGCTTTTTTAAGTTGTTTTTCCAGATGCTCCAAATCATTATGGTTGTAGATCAATTTAACGCCTTTATGAAGGCGTATACCATCAATAATACATGCATGACATTGAGAATCTGAAATGACAACATCATTTACACTTAATAAAGAGTCAATTACGGATATCATTCCTTGATAACCAAAATTCAGCAATAATGCCTTTTCCATATTTATGAAAGACGCAATATTTATTTCAAATTCATCATGCAAATAGGTGTCGCCTGTCATCATTCTAGAACCCATTGGATACGTCATGCTCCATTCAGATTGAGCAAAGGAATCTATTTCATTAATTTCTGTTGAATTAGCGATACCTAAATAATTATTGTAACTCCAACATATTGTTTTTTTATTATTAAAAGTAATATGATTAGAAATACTTCCTTTAAGTTTAGGAAATGCAAAATTACCTTCAATCCATTTTTGAAGGTCTCCTATGGGCCCATTATTTTGTTTTATTCTTTCAAATATATCCATGGCATTTTTTTATTTAGTAACCTAAGTTTGAGATTTAAAAGATTAGGTATAGAGAATAGCCTTAATATAGTTCGGGTGAGACTTGCACCCAACGGTTTGTATAAGAATAGTAGCCGATTGCGTAAGTGGAATTTTTCAATTTACTACTAATGTTGTTGCGGACTAAAATGTTCATATTTACTACTATTTCGGCTATTGTTTTTATACTTTGTTGTGTTTTCGTACTTTTATTTTTCGTTCTGTTGATAGCGTTGGCAAGACATACTCTTTTGCAATTTTTGGCTTATGCTGTTGGCTGTAGCGAATTGCAAATGTGTATGGCTTATGCGTTGGTATTTATTCATCTTTTACTGCAAATCTTATTCTAAATAATTGAAGTAGTGCCGATTTAATTTGTTCATAATGTTCTTGAATTTCATAAATTTCCATTAAAATATTTTCAAAGTTAATTCTATCTACCATTTCAAGTTCTCGTTCTAAAGGCAATCTATTTCTATTTTTAATTGGTTCAAAATTTTCAATAATCCTATTTTTTTCATTTTCGGATAATAAATTTGGATTAAGTATTTTAAAGTCTCGTTCAAATTTAGTTGCTCTCAAATCTAATGCACCTAAACCTCTACCAAAACCGAAACTTTCAATTAAGAACATACTTAATGTGCTATTTAACAATGCTAAAAATAAATCTTTGTTTTCTTTCAAGTAATCATTTTTTATAGAAAACCCTATCATTCTTTGGTCAATAAATGACCTATTTTGAAATTTTGCAATAAATAAACTGTTATGAAAATTTACATTAGCAACAAAATCAGCCATATTATCTGTTTTCATTTCATACCAAAACATATTTGGTTTCGCTAATACTTCAGGAAGTGGTCTATTTGTTCCATTTCGTTGATTCTCAAAAGACCTTATCCAAGCGATTGCTCCATTATGACCTAATTGCTCTAATTCTTGAATACTTTTAGAACAACAGAAAGCCTCTTTATTAGCAATACATTTCAAATTAGTTGTATCACGTAGGTGTTTTAAAACTGGTTTTATATAATTTGCTTCAATATTATGTCCTTGTGCTGGATAAAATAATGGATTCCACCCTCTACGCTCACCTCTTGTGAAATCAAAGATTACGTTTGTGCTTATCAATTTTTCAGAAACATCTGTCAACCAAGATAAATCTGAAAAATAGGCAGACCAAGGCATTCCAATTTCTTCAAAAAGGTTTATTTGATTAAGAGAATATACATTTGTTTCAATCAAATCGGTAGATTCTCCTAAAATAATTAGTTCACTAAGAGATTTTACATCTTCTATTTCTTCAAGTTTTCGTTTTGTTGTACAGAAATAAATTTGATGATTTGTGTCAGTTTCTGTATTTGGAATCTTTTTTTCTGCAATCAACAAAGTGGTTACAACATCAGCATTGTCAAACCATTTTCCTTTACCTGAAATAACAACATATTCTATTTTATAAAACTCTTGAAATATTTCTAAAAAGGTTTCACCATAATCTGTTCCTAACCAAGCGTTTGATAAGATTAAACCGATTTTTCCATTTTCGGATAAAAATTGATGTATGTAAAATGGTATATATGCAAAAATATCGCTTTTACCACTAAGACTAACTACTCGTTCTAATTGTTCGGAAATCCAAATGTTAATATCTGAGATATCTTCATTTAATCCTTTAATTTCTTTGCTTTTTATGAATGGAAGATTAGAAACAACATAATCTATTAATGGAAATTTTTTATTTAAAATTTCTCCATTATTTGGGTCTCTAAATTCTATTGCTTTATTTGTTTCTAAATCTATCACATCACTATTAAATACATTCAATATTTTACCAAATATTTCTGGCTTAGTTAAAGAAAGAGTTGATAGTTGGATAGGGAAAGAATGTTTATCGGATGCCCAAATACTGTTTAGAATTTCATCTTGATTAATTTCGTATTCTTCTTTTAGTTGAAAGGCTTGTTTGATTATTGTTCCTGTACCACAACAAGGGTCAATTACAGTTTTAGACTTGTCGCTAATGGTTAATCTTGTTAGCAAATCGGCTAATACTTTTGGTGTTGCAAATTGTCCTGCTACTTTTCTTTTTGCAGATGCAACTGAACTTTGTAATAATTCTTGAAGTATTTCAATGTCAATTTCATTGATATCAATTCTTGTTAAGAATTGGTTTAATTCTATTATTTGAATCCAAGCATTATTTGAAATTAATTCTTGAGCAAGATTGGGGCTGAAAATATTCCAAAAATTACAGTTTTCTGAAATTGAAACAATAATTTCAATAGCATCATCTAAAGAAGTTTCGTAGTTTATTTCCTCAATTCTTTTGGCTTCATTAAAATGTCTTTTTAAAATGTTAGCAAAAATAATTTTAAAAATCCAATCAGTTAATATTACCATTGAAAGTGTTGGAAGAATATGTGTTTTATCTGTAGATTTTTGTCCATACTCATTCGCTGAAACCAACCACCAACGATTTATTTCTGCCTCTAATCTTGAATTAGACAGCAGTTTAGATTTAATATTTTCAGCAGTTTCATTTGTGTTTTCTAAAACAATATCTATTATTTCATCAATCGATAAAATTTCTGATGTAGCAACATCTTTAATTTCGCCACTTTCAAAAAAAATATTTAAATCTTCAAGAATTAAATGAAGTAAACCTTTCCATAAATTTTCATTTGGTTTTACTTCAGAACGATTATTTATTTCAATGTCGTCCCAAGTTTTTAGAATTTGGAAACTATCATCTACTCTGCTGTATAGAACTGCACTTTTAACATTCCAAAGTATAAAACTTTCTCGTTTAAGAATCTTAGCCTTTTTTATTGCATTTGATATTAATTCTGCATCATTTATTGCTGTATCAGGCATTTTTAGTTCCCAACCTTGAAGTATAATATTCTTTAATTGGTCTTTAAATAGTAAAACATCAGGAAATAAACTTTTGGAATCATTCTTAATTGTGCTTTCTCCTCCTGCACCTTTAAAATGCCAACTTTTATTATGTATGTAAAGATTGATTTCTGTTATTACATCAATTGCCCAACTTCTTTCATTATAAGTAACTTTTGCCATATTAATTAGAGTACTACCTCTGCTTTTGAGTGTTTATTGTTATAATTCAAAGTATGATATTTTGCAATAGGTTCATTAAAAAGTCGTAAAGTAGTTTCTTCAATTTCTTTTCTTTTTAATGTTTCCTGAATACGGTCTGTGCAAACTTTTATGTAGTCAACTTCTTTGACCTTATGAAGTAATACATCTTCATTTTTTTCAATTCCAATAAACTTTCTATTTTCAAGAATTGCTGAAAGCAAAAAACTTCCACTACCACAAGCATTATCAAGTATTATGTCGCCTGGATTTGAAAAAGTTCTAATTAAATATCTTCCCAATTCAATTGGTTTTTGAGTAGGGTGATACACTTTTCCTTCAGATTCGGCTGTTTTAACATAGATATAGTCTTCAATTTCTTGCTCTTCAAATCCAATGACATCTGTTGGGTAACGCTTTCCGTTACTTTTTACGTGTCTTGGTTTGAAATCACCATAACTTCCTGTATATTGATCTTTCCGAATTCCTTTATCATAAGCCTCTCCATTGGACATTTGTGGATTGTAATCTGGTTGTTTTTTATAAAAAACACAAATGTCTTCGTGTTTTCTAAGAGGTTGTTTTTTGGCATTTAGGAAGTTTGTTGATTTTGATTTTATCCAAACAATCTTGTATTTGAAATATCTCTCATTACTTAATATCAATTTTGCAGTAAAAACACCTTGTGAGGTCAATACAATTGCTCCATTCGGTTTCACAATTCTATTGTAATGTTTCCATAATTTATCAAGGTCAATAACAGAATCCCATTTGTTTTGAGTTGTTCCATATGGCAAATCACAAAGTACCATATCAATGCTATTGTCGGGTATGTTTTGCATAACATTTAAGCAATCACCTTGAATAACTTTATTTTCGTATTCTTTAATTTCCATACTTAACAGTTGTTTTATATTTCACTTCTTTTTCTGCTACTTTTAATGCTTTAAGTGCTTGTTTTTCATCTCCAACAATTTGATAAACTTTATCTGCTAACCAAGCAATCATAAGTTTTTCTTCTTCAATTTCGTATTTACCTGAAAACTTCAATAATTGTTCCTTTGTTGCTTTTCTTTCTCCTCTTTCTATTTTGCTAAGAATTGCTTGGTCGATTTCAAGAAGTGCGGATGCTTGTCGTAAAAGTAATTTTCTTTTCTCCCTTTCTTTTCGAATAATTTTTCCAAGTTTTTCCATTTTGTCTATATTAATTTTGTCTTGACAATATTCGTCAAAGATAAACAAAAGTTTCACTTATTTATTTGTGGGCTGGAAAAATTTTACTCTTTTACTTTTTAGCGTTTGATATTGAGCGATTGGCAAAAAAATAAATGTGTAAAATGTGCGGTTGGCTCGTTCTGGTATGAAACACAACGACCCGGCTAAGAAATCGTAGGGGAGTTTGAAACTCTGTCTTTTCAGTTTAGTACTTAGCCAAGCCAAATATTTTTATAATTATTTTTCTTTTTTTGTTATCAAAATTTTGGTTTGGCGGTTTTTATTCAAAGCTACTAATTTTCAATTTACCACCAAAACCCCTATGTTTTTTAGCCATTGTTGGGCTTTCGTTATTTTCTTACAGTCTGCAAGGTGTTGGCAAAGATATACTTATTGACAAGTTTTGGTTTGTGCTGATGGCTTTTTTGAGCGACTTGACAATGTGTATAGCTTTAGTGAAGGAGCTTCTGTTGTTTTATATTCAAACACCTACTTGTTTTGTATTGAAACATTTTGTATCTTTGTAGCGTAAATGAAAGGAAAAACAGATATGAAAACAAAATTATCACAAAAGCAGATTGGTCAGAGGATAACCGAACTCCGAAAGATTAAAGGATTATCTCAAGAGGATTTGGCGAAGAGTGTTAATATTTCTCGTCCATCTTTGGCTCAAATTGAATTAGGTAATAGGAGTGTTAATATTCTTGAATTACAACAGTTGTCAATGGAATTAGGCTTTTCATTAGATGATTTTATGTCTGAAAATTTTGAGGTTAATCAAGAAATTAATGATGAGAATGAAAAAAGTACTAATGTAGTTGAAGAACGTATTGCTGTACCTAATTTAAAAATTGATAAGTTCAAAAATGTGTTATTATACATTTTAGAAAAATGTGCAGGAAAACCAAATGTTGGAGAAACAGTTCTTTATAAATTACTGTATTTTTCTGATTTTAACTATTACGAGTTATATGAAGAACATCTAACAGGGGCTAAATATAAAAAATTACCATTTGGCCCAGTACCTCAAAAGTTAAATACAATTATCAATCAAATGATTGAGGGAGGAGAATTGAAAAGGGTTAAAACTAAATATCACGGTTATCCTCAAACTCGTTATTTACCTTTAGAAAAAGCAGATTTAGAGGAATTGAAAGCGAGTGAAACGGAAATACTTGATAGAGTTATTGAACAAATGAGCGATTGGTCTGCTGCTG
>JAQRMW010000022.1 GCA_028599075.1 Urechidicola sp.
CAGCCTTAACTCAAGACCTAGAAAATGTTTGAGCTATAGAACACCTTTTGAGGTATTCTATAGCATGACTGGCATCGATGCTAGAGAATTGAAAGTTGTGCACTTATGATGCGAATTCACCGTATACACCAAAAAAAATGTTCTTTTAAATGAAATTAAAGGGTAGTATTACACCTACATTGATTTTTAAGAGGCTTGGTTTGATTACTTTATCCAAATAATACAATGTTTGCGTTGTCATTACAAAATAACAAACATTTTATAAAAATAGATTCTATATTAGGTTTATATTTGAATTTTATTAACCTTTTATATGAAAATAATATAAAATCATTTTCTTTTGTTAGTAATACTTATAATTTTGTCTTTGAAAAATATCGTCTCTTTATGAAAAAGAACATAAAGAGTTCTATTATTGACCCAGTACATGGGAATATTCCAGTAACCGAATTAGAATACTCAATTATTGATACTCGTGAGTTTCAAAGGCTTCGTCATATCTTGCAGAATTCTACTGCTTATCAAACATATCCATCCAATACAAATACAAGATTTCCGCACTCTTTAGGTGTTATGCATATTGCAGGAAAAATGTTTCTCAACGCTTTATCCAATACAGATGCAAAAACTTTAAGATGTTTTTTGGATACTCTTAATACAAAAATTTCTAATATTAGAGAAAAACTTTCACGCAACAATCCTGATAGTGATTTTTCTGTAGCAAAACTTGAGAAAATATTTAAAGAAGAGTGGTTGGACAAGCCTCCTTTTGGACACAGACCTAGAACTGGTGATGAGGTAATTGATTTACGGGGCTATAAAGAATCTAAACATAGTGACCATTTTTTAATTTGTACTGCGTATGAAGCCATAAGAATAGGTGCATTGGTTCATGATATAGGGCATATGCCGCTATCTCATATTTTTGAACAAGCTGCAACTGAAGCAAGTCCTTTTTGGGACTCAGTTTCACAAGGACAAGATAAGAGTAACACGGTATCTGAAAGAGTTAATAAAGAAATGACTTCTAGAATAGAAGCATATAAAAATTCTTTAGATCAGACTCAAAAAGACCAAGTTTCCTCTATTATTGGAAAAACACGCGAATTTGAATTTCATGAACTTAGAGGTTTAATTGTTTTTCAAAATATTTGTAATGTAGTTCTAAAAAATAATGATATTTATGATTCTCTTGCCACATCAATAACGCAAGAAATTTTATTATCTCTTCCGCCTAATCAGTGTCAAGAAGAACACTTAGCAAAAGACAATAAAGATGGCACTATTGAGCAAAATGATTTTTACAATTTTTTTGGATCTTTGCATTCATTTTTTGCTAACGACTTTGTTGATGCTGATAGGCTTGATTACACGCTTAGAGACCCTATATCATCGGGAATTAAATTTTCTGAGATAAATGTAGAATTGCTCTATGAAAATATTTTTATTCAAGAAAAAAGCCAACCAGATGATGTTAATAATTTTTGTATCATTTGGCACTCTAAGGCAATTCCATCTATAGAGATATTTTTTCATCAAAGGTATTTAGGGTATAAATTTATAGCGTTTAATCACAGTGTTATGCGGACAAATGCAATAGCAAAAGAAATCATTGCAGGAATACTTCATTATAATTTCAATCAAGGCAACTTTAAAGAGATAGCAAATATTAGTGAAAAAATGGACTTGTATCTTGATAATAAAGAAGAGGGGCAACAACTTTTCACAGATGAAACTGTTATTGATTTTGATGATGCATGGTTTAGAACCTTATTTGTTTTAATTTTTGGTGAGCTAAAGAAAAAACCTAATAAAGTTAAAAAAGATAAGAATTTGCAATACCTACAGTTACTTTTGGATACTTACATCCACAGAAAATCTGCTAATAACTTATTTACTTTATGGAAATCCGAATCGGATTTTGATAATTGGCACAATTCTTTATTTGAAAAAGTTTGTGGTGATAATACAGAAAATGTTCAAAAATTAAAAGAAAAAGTTTTAGATGATGATGAAATAGAATTTTTCTCTAAGTTTAAAGACGACATTAAGCCTATTATCTTAAAGTCATTAAACAGCAATAAAAACACAAAGAGTATTAAATTAATTTTAGAAAGAAAACAGGTGAAAATTTTTAATAAATCAAAAGATGATTATCCTGTATTTGACATATTCAGCCCACATCGTCAACAAGATAAGCCAAGTCCTTATATGACAAGTTTTATGGAGGTTGATAAATTATCTCCAGACTTTAGTTTGTTCTTAGTGGGCGATTCTTTGAGAGACAAGAGAAATAAGGAATGTAGTTTGAATGAGGCAAAATTGGCTATTGAAAACTCGTATTTGAGTTATTTAGAATTAGAATTAAGCAAAATATAAACTATTTACATTGAATTAATAAAATGCAATAATTTAAGAAGTTATTTTTTATAAGGAGTAAAAAACATGTGTGATTTTTCGACTGTTGTAGAGTACAGTATATTAAAAACAATAGATGATTATAATAAGCAAAACAATCAACTTAGAATTAATGATGTCTTGTCTGATTTAAGTGCAGGAAATAGATATAGTGTTTATGTGGCTTTAAATAGAATGCCTATTCACGAATACATCCAAGATAGGATAAAACATAAAAAGATAAATATAAAGGATGATGGTTTGTTATCTCTTTCTAGAGAAGGAGAGGTTTATTTTAAATCTAAGAAAAGCGTTATAGATCGCAGCTCGCATAAAGATTATTGGCTAGAAAGAGCTTATGCTTAATATTGTTTTAATTTAACCACGATGATTTTTGTCATCGTGGTTTTTGTGTGAAAAAAGTGAAAGTCAGAAAACTTAGTTTTCCGACTAGAATACTCAAAATATCCCGCCTACCAGTTCCTTAAAATGTCGATACAATAAGTTAATGCCTTGATTAAACAAAAACATCTCATACATAGCCAAAACAAACTTCCGTAATCAAAATCAAATCTTTGGAGTAAAGCCATCTGACCGACTACTCCACACCTTTGTTCTTGATTTTGTTACAACCCTGGAATGTAATAAATAAAAAATCTCCACCTGCCAAAAATTAAATAATTTTCTAAA
>JAQRMW010000220.1 GCA_028599075.1 Urechidicola sp.
GCAAAAAATAAATGTGCTTGAACTTGCATTGGCTAAAGTCCTTTGTCAATTATTTCAGCTAATTTGTCTTTCAGTTCATTCTTCTTTTTAATATGCTTTTGTCTTTCCGCTTCTACTTTATCTAATTTCTCTACTATTGCTTTAATTTTATATTTCTCAAACGGAATTTCTAAATTTTCTACAGAGTCCTTGTTTAAAGTTTCTCCTTTCGTAGCTCTGTTTGAATCATAATCTATTGTTGGTAGAATATAATACAGATATTTTCTCACGATTGGGTCTTCCACAATTAAGCCTGCGATTGCTTCATTTGTAAATAAAGGTTTTTTTGTAATCGCAACTTTACCAATTGAAAGTTTAAAACTAAAAAGCAAAGTATTCTTTGGTAATAGTTTGTCTGGTTTAATTGCTAAATCTGTAATCTGTTCGTCTGAATCTTCAATGAACATATCATCATTAATATCTCCGACTTTTACCCAAGTATGCTTACCTCCAAACCAAAAAGCATCTTCATTTCGGTTAGGTGTAAATCCCATTATTATTTTATTGTCTTTTAAAAGTTCTTTAAGTTTAACTGTTTTACCAACACTTTCTTTTTTTAAATAATTGTTCATTGAAAGTTGGTAATCATTTTCGATAATATCTTTTGCTGGCACAAAGAACGATTTGTCAGTCTCTAATTTTTCTTTCCATATTTGACGTAATTCGATTAAATCATCATCTAATATTTTTCTACGACCTTTTTTACTACCTGTTTGTTTGAAACCATCTTCTTGAACGTCAAAGAACCAAACTTTTTTCGTTGATTTCCCTTTCTCAAAAATCAAAATACTTGTTGGTTGTCCTGTGTATGGTTTAAATACAAAATTATGAAGTCTAATTACTGCAATAACATTGGCTTGTTCTACTAATAGTTTTCTAATTCTAACGTAATCTTTTTGTGTGTCAAACAGCAAACCTTCTGGAACTACAACAGCACATCTACCATCTTTTTTTATCGAATCATAAATGTGTTTCATAAAAATAGGGTTGGCATCAGAGGTCTCAAAATCATAAAAATTTCCGTAATCGGTTTTTTGAGAAAATGCAAAATTGGTTATGCAAACATCATATTCTTCTTTGAGCGGAAATTCAAGAGAATCTTTTTGCTCAATATTATTATGACCATCTCCCATAATAATCATATTCATTTTGGCAATTCTTGAAGTTGTAGAAATTTCACGACCAAAAACAGTTTTATTTTCTAAAATCTCAATATTTTTCTTCGTCTGTTTGCACTTGTTCTTGATATTCTTAAATGCTTCAATTAGAAATCCTCCTGTACCACAACAAGGGTCATAAATGGTTTCCACAAACTTTAAGTCCATTAGGTCAACCATTAACTTAACAATGTGTCTTGGTGTAAAATACTCGCCTAAATCGTTACCAACGCTGATTGAGTTTTTAAGAAAGTATTCAAAAGCGTCTCCTTTAATGTCTGAATTTGTGTCTAAAAGATTCCCAAGTTTTGAAATACGTTTTACAATCTCTTTTAGGTTTTCTGCTTTATTAATTAGAAGTTTTTTGTTAAAAATATCACTTGTGTGATTATATTCTCGGTCAAATCTTGGTAAAACTATTTTATTAATGTAGTGTTGAAGTTCGTTTGCATTTTTTTCGCTGTAGGCATCCCAACAATACATTTCTTCTAAACGTCTCTTTTCTCCTTTTTCTTCTCTTTCGGCTTCAATATCACTTATCAGTTTAAGGAAAAGTAAGTTGGAAAATTCTGAAAATCTTTCTCGTCCTTCACTTAATCCATCTTTCCTTAAAATATCATTTGCTTCTTGGAATATTTTAATTAATTCTATTTTGGAATGAGTAACTTTTTGCTCACTAAATATTTTACTACCACCATCTATAAAAAGTTTAATTCTTTTCTCAGTTAAGAAATCAGTTACAATTTCAGAATTGTAATATAGATAGTCATTGTCGTCAAGGTGATAAGCCTGAATAAAAAGTCCGTCTGTGATAAATACGATTTTTACTCCGAGAGGTTTTGCATATTTTGTAATTCCTTGTTCCAAAGCTTTATCCAAACTTTCTCCAATTTTTTTAGCCTCAATTATGGCGATAGGCTCAAAAGTATCTGAAGAGTACAGTACATAGTCAGGTTTATTTCTTTTAAATTTTGCATTTTCCTCAACTGTTCTTGCTCTTTCGGTAAAGCAATTGCAATTTGGACTACTTTCATCAAGTTCCCAACCAAGATTTATAAGATAATTATTAATTTTTGTCCTTGTGGCACTTTCTAAAGGTTTCGTGAATTTTGCCATAATTATTTATTTAGATTTAAGTGTCCGTATATTTTTTCAAGAATTTCAGTTGGGTTTGCATCAATTGCTAAAGCAATTAAATATAATTCCTCTGCTTTCAAATTCGTATTTTCTTTTGTGCTTAAAAGGCTCAAACGAGATTTTGCAATTCCCGTTTTCCTTGAAACTTCCGCCTTGTTTATTGATTTGTCAGTAAGATATTTACCTAAAAATGTCATAGAAGAAATCATTTGTGTTACGCAAAAGTAAACATTAGTTTCGATTAAATAAACAAAAGTTTCTAAATAATAAACTAATTTGATTCGGGTGGTGGTGGGAAAGGGCAAGCTCTTTTGGTTTTTCCGCGTTGGCTTTGAGCGTTGGAAAAAACCAAATGTGCTTGACCGTGTGGTGGCTTTTCAGCTTGCTTACAACGGTTTGTATAAGAATAGTAGCCGATTGCGTAAGTGGAATTTTTCAATTTACTACTAATGTTGTTGCGGACTAAAATGTTCATATTTACTACTATTTCGGC
>JAQRMW010000221.1:0-25745 GCA_028599075.1 Urechidicola sp.
TTCTAATTATTTCAATAGTATCTATTGTTGTTATTTCTGTGGTACTGCTTTTATTTCAAATTCATTATATGATTAAAAATAATCTCATTTAATACATGAGATTGCCACAGTAAATTTTTAATTTACTTCTCAATGATACTTTATTGTCTTCCTCACGAAAGTGGGGAACCATTTTGATGTAACTATGGATTCCCGTTTTCACGGGAAAGACAAGTAATTCTTGATTACGTAAACACTTTTAAAGCAGTATTGTAAGCAGATTCAAAACTCATTGGCTTAATATTAGTATCGGCGTTTTGCTCTGTAAAATAAGAGAGTAATTTTTCAGTGGGCATATTGCCAGTCAAATCATCTTTTGCCATTGGGCAACCTCCATATCCCTTTATAGCGCCATCAAATCTGTTACATCCAGCTTTATATGCGGCATCCACTTTTTCGAACCACGTGGTTGGAGTGGTATGCAAATGTGCACCGAATTCAATGCTTGGGTATTGCGGAATTAAATGTGAAAACAAATACGAAATTGTTTTGCCATCAGCAACACCAACTGTATCAGAAAGTGATAATATTTTCACTCCCATTTTTGATAGTTTCTCTGTCCAATCAGCAACAATATCTACATTCCAAGGATCACCATATGGATTTCCAAACCCCATAGATAGGTAGGCTACTACTTCTTTATTCTTTTTATCGGCAATGGTTAAAAGTTCATCTAATGTACTAATAGACTCTTTAATGGTTTTACCTGTATTACGCATTTGAAAATTTTCGGAAATAGAAAATGGATATCCCAAATAATCAATCTCTCCAAACTGACTCGCATCATTTGCACCACGTACATTGGCTACAATTGCCAATAATTTACTTTCTGTTTTTGATAAATCTAATTTAGAAAGTACCTCGGCAGTATCGCGCATCTGAGGAATAGCTTTTGGAGAAACAAAACTCCCAAAATCAATAGTATCAAAACCTACCTTCAATAACATATTGATGTATTCGGCTTTTAAATCCGTGTCAATAAAATGCGATTTTATTCCCTGCATTGCATCTCTCGGACATTCGATAATTTTCACCTTTCTCATTCCTCAAATATACAAAGTCCTATATATAATATGTTATGCATTTTCAAGTTTAAAGCATATCTTTACTTTTTAAATTTAAATTGAATATTTATGAACCTTAAATCTGCTTTTGCCGTATTATTATTTATGATTTCTATTACTGCTTGTAAAAAAGAAGTAGATGGAGGTGCTTGTGAATATATTACTGTTCATAAAAAGGCATCAGTAACATTTATTGATGGCGATTTAGATGCTGAATTTATGGCCTCTTTTCAGTTAAAATCAGATGAAACTAATGAAGTGTATCGTGTTACAAATACTCAGTTTAAAACTCTTATGAGGAATTTTGATTTGGTTGCCTTAAAAAACAAAGACAATGTTTTTGTATTAAATATTAAAGAGATTTCAAAAGGAAGTTGTGTGCCATTAGTAATTACAGAAATTCATTTAGAATAATTTCTGTAATTTTAGATTTCATTTTTCGACCATCTTTACTATGAAATCAAAAACACTACTTACTGTCATTTTCTTTTTAGCAATTACTACAAGCTTTGCGCAGTTTCAAAACAAAAAGAACTTACCATTCACTTGGAAAACAGATACTATCAATGCATCTGTACCATTATCAGAAATACAAATTGTTTTACCTAAAGGATCTTTCCCCACATTAGATGCACCAAAATTTGTAGGTAAAGAAGAAAGTTTAGCAATGTTTTTTATAAATGAACCTGTAATTGCTTTAGAAATAAACGGTAATGCAAAAGCCTATTCCTTAAATGTATTGACCATGCACGAAATTGCCAATGACCAATTGGGAGGTGAAAATGTTTTGGTAACCTACTGCCCTCTTTGTAATTCTGGAATTGTTTATAATCGAAATGTAACTATCGATGGTAAAACTGAATTGTTAGAATTTGAAGCTTCTGGGATGCTTCGAAATAGTGACATGGTAATGTTAGATAGAAAAACTGAAACATTATGGCAACAGTTGATTGGAACTGCAATTGTTGGCACTTATAATGAGACACAGTTAGAAACTATTCCGTCTGTAATAATATCTGTAGAAGAATTTTTTATGCGCTATCCATTTGGTGAAATCATGTCTAAAGAAACTGGTTTTGAAGAGAGTGCCAAGTACTATGGCAAAAATCCATATAAAGGATACGACTCAAGAGAAAACCCACGAGAAGTGTTTTTTGCAAGTGATAAAGTAGATAAGCGTTTACCTGCGATGGAGCGAGTTGTAGACATAGAGGATGATGGGGATTATAAGATTTATACTTTTACTACTGCACAGGAAAAAGGAGTAATTAATGATACTTTTAAAAATAAAGCTGTTGTTCTTTTTTATAAAGAAGGTGCAATATCTATTTTAGATGAAGGAGATATTTCGGCATCTAAAAATGTTGGTTCTGTTACTATTTTTAATGCAGAGTCAGATGGACAAAAATTAAGCTTCGCGAAATTTAACGAAGAATTTATTGATAATGAAACTAAATCTACTTGGGATATTACAGGCTATTGTACATCAGGAAAACTAAAAGGGAAACAGCTTGCAATAAGACCTCACAGCAATCATTTTGCATTTGCGTGGTTGGCTTTTTATCCAGAAAGCGAGATATATAATGAGTAGTTATTTAATCCATGTCCAAACCCCCAGAATCAAAAATAATAAACTGAGAATATAGTTGATATTACGTGCAATAAAATTGGCGCGTTTTATAATCACTTTTGCAAATGCGATATAGGTAAAAAACAACAAATAAGCTCCAAACATAGCTCCGAATACAAAAGTAAAAATATAAGATGATTCCATTTTTAAGTAACCCTCAGCTCCTAAAAAAGTACTAATTCCTAAATAAAAAGGGATTGCCAACATATTCACGGAAGACATTAAGGCACCACGAACAAAATAACCTTTTTCCTTTTCTTTTTTTCCTTTGATGTTTAATTTAGTGCGTGTTTTCATAAAAAAGAAAATTGCCAAGGCAAAAAACACAAAGATTCCCCCTACTTCTAAACTTTCAATTACACTTGGGTTTTGACTTAAATAAGTAGAAAAATATATGGCGATACTTGCTTGGATTAAAATAATTGTTGATGCCCCAAAGGCAAAGACTCTACTTTTTTGCACTCCCTTTTCAATTGCAATCTGTACCGCGGTCATGTTTATCATTCCGGGTGCTAGAAATCCAATGAATGTTGCAAAAATTCCTAATAAAATGTGAATGAGGTATTCCATAATCTTTAGTCTTTAGTCTTTAGTCTTTAGTCAAAAGTAATCATAATCTATTGTATAAGAACGTCATCAACATATTTGTCAATGTTTTTGACTTTTCCATTTTCAAAATATTCAATAAAATCACCATGATATACTCCAGATTTATTCGAATATTGCTCTTTTACTTGACCGCTTTTAAAATACTCTTTCCAAATACCAATTCTTATTCCCAAATCATTATAATAACCTTTAATAGCGACCTGACCAGATTCATAATAAAAGGCATATTTCCCTATATAATGTTCATTTTTAATAGTTGAAAATATTTTAACATTGCCATTTGGGTGATAATAAATGTTTTCTCCATCCACAATTTTATCTTGCTTATAATTTTTTTTCACATGAACAGCTCCTTCATGATGATAACTTGTTGATAAACTATCTTTTAGCCCTTCTTTAAAATATTCTTCAACAGCAATTTGACCATCAGGAAAATAATTAAAACTCTTCCCATTTTTTATATCATTCTTGTAAATAACAGTATAACTCAAGTTTCCATTTCTACTAAAATAAACCCACAATCCTTCTTTTTTCCCATTTACTCTTTCTCCAAAAGATTCAATCGATTTATTCTCATAAAATTTTTGTTCAAAATTCTGTGAAAAAACTAAGGCTGAATTAATAAATAGTATAAATAAAAAATATTTTTTTATCAAAGAGTTTATTTTGTTTGACATTTCTAATAGATTAATACTTAGTTAAAATTTGAGCAAAACTTTTAGCAATTGATTTAAGACAAATCTAAGCTTTATGGGGAATTAAAATACAATCTATTAGTTGTATTTTTTCCTTTCAACTTCCTTCTTCTAACTTCTAACTTTTCTTATCTTTGTCACTTCAAAAAAATAACAGTAAACTATGTTTAATAATTTAAGTGATAAGTTAGATAAAGCGTTTCATGTATTAAAAGGACATGGTAGCATTACAGAAGTAAATGTTGCTGAAACTTTAAAAGAAGTACGTAGAGCACTTTTAGATGCCGATGTGAATTTTAAAATCGCTAAAGATTTTACCAAACGTGTTAAGGAAAAAGCTATTGGGCAAAATGTATTAACTACATTAAATCCTAGTCAGTTAATGGTTAAAATCGTTAAAGACGAATTAACTGAATTAATGGGTGGTGAAACTGTAGGTGTTAATCTAGGCGGATCTCCTACTGTTATTTTAATGTCTGGTTTACAAGGTTCTGGTAAAACTACCTTTTCTGGTAAATTGGCAAACTACTTAAAAACAAAAAAGTCAAAAGAAGTTTTATTGGTTGGTTGTGATGTCTATCGTCCTGCGGCAATAAATCAGTTGCAAGTTGTTGGTGAGCAAATTGGTGTAGAAGTATATGCCGAAGTTGGTAATCAAAACCCTGTTGAGATTTCTCAAAACGCAATTAAGCATGCAAAGGCTACAAGTAAGAATGTAGTGATTATTGATACTGCTGGTCGTTTGGCTGTTGATGAGCAAATGATGACCGAGATATCGAATATCCACAAAGCTGTTTCTCCACAAGAAACATTATTTGTGGTTGATTCTATGACAGGTCAAGATGCAGTTAATACAGCAAAAGCATTTAATGATATTCTAAATTTTGAAGGAGTAATTCTTACAAAATTAGATGGTGATACCCGTGGTGGTGCTGCCCTATCAATTAAATCAGTTGTAGATAAACCAATTAAATTTATTGGTACTGGCGAGAAGATGGAAGCGATAGATGTGTTTCATCCAGATCGTATGGCTGAACGTATTTTGGGTATGGGTGATGTTGTGTCGCTTGTCGAGCGTGCACAAGAACAATATGACGAAGAAGAGGCTCGTAAGATTCAAAAAAAGATTGCCAAAAACCAATTTGGGTTTGATGATTTCTTAAAACAAATCCAGCAAATCAAAAAAATGGGGAACATGAAAGACTTAGTCGGAATGATTCCTGGTGCTGGTAAAATGATGAAAGATGTCGATATTGATGATGATGCTTTTAAAGGCATTGAAGCCATTATACATTCTATGACTCCGAAAGAAAGAAGCACGCCATCAACAATAAATTCAAGTAGAAAAAAGCGCATTGCAAAAGGTTCTGGAACAAGCATTCAAGAAGTAAACCAATTAATGAAACAGTTTACTCAAATGAGCAAAATGATGAAGATGATGCAAGGTGGTGGTGGCCGAAAAATGATGCAGATGATGCAAGGAATGAAGGGGTAGTTGTTAGTTGTTAGAAATATAGATTATTAAACTGAAAATGTTGTTTGATAATTAAAACTTAAACCTCATAAATATGGTTCTATTAGATGGTAAAAAAACATCAGAAGATTTAAAAATTGAAATTGCTAAAGCAGTTACTAAATTAAAATCAGAAGGCAAAAAAACTCCGCATCTTGCTGCAATACTAGTTGGTAGCGATGGTGCTAGCATGACCTATGTAAACGGAAAAGTAAAAGCCTGTGAACGCGTTGGATTTAACTCTACATTGGTTGAATTACCAAAAGACACAACCGAAGAAATTTTATTAGAAAATATTGAACGCTTAAACAACGACGATGATATAGACGGGTTTATTGTTCAGCTACCTTTACCAAAACATATCGATGAACAAAAAGTGTTAATGGTAATCAATCCTGATAAAGACGTTGATGGATTTCATCCAACAAACGTTGGCCGTATGACCTTAGATTTACCTTGTTACCTCCCTGCTACTCCATTCGGAATTTTAGAATTGTTGGAGCGGTATAAAGTTGAAACCTCTGGTAAAGATGTAGTTGTAATTGGCCGTAGTCATATTGTTGGACGCCCAATGAGTATTTTAATGAGTCAAAAAAGAGCTGCTGGAAATGCCACTGTAACGGTTGCACATAGTCGTTCTAAAAACCTGAAAGAAGTAACCTTAAAAGCTGATATCATTGTTGCCGCGTTAGGGATCCCAGAATTTTTAACTGGAGATATGGTTAAAGATGGTGTTACTATTATTGATGTCGGAATTACTCGTGTACCTGATGAAACTAGAAAACGTGGGTATCGTTTAGCAGGTGATGTTCATTTTGAAAGTGTGAGTCCGAAATCTGCATTTATTACTCCTGTTCCTGGAGGTGTTGGTCCTATGACCATTGCTATGTTGATGAAGAATACTTTATTGGCTTGTCAGCGAAAAAGTTAATTCTTATTTTCTAGAATTTCTCTATTATGAATTGGTGTCGCATACATTTTTAGAAGTCGGTGATAGATATCTTCATTCTTGGCTTTTGATAAATATTTTTCGAATTCAGCTACTTCATCTTGTTTATAGTGATGCCTATACCTCTCTTCATTATACAATAAATCATGAGCAATGTAATTTGTTTTTCGTAATTGATAATTTTTATAAACTATCCTATCCATCTCATTAGCTACACTAATAACATCTTTCTTTCTATTGTTTACAAAATCAATATTGTCAACATCTAACTTTTCGAATACCAACTTCACATGCCCTTTTGGGTCATTTATACCATTAACTATACTATGCAAATTTTCAAACTCTGATTTTTTATAAGCACCCTCTTTATCTAAAGTACTTAACTCATTGGCTTTTTCAAAAGCGCAAGGTTCATACTCATAAGAAATTGTTGATACTACAATATTTAAATCAGCAACTGCTTTTTTAATATCAGCTCCTCCACTTAATAACAACATCTTAATCAAACCTGGTGCGGTTACATCATTACCGTCTTTTGTACGTCCATTTTTTTGAGCTATCCAAGAGGATACTTTCTTTTCTGTAATAGAATAACGCAAATAGTTAGATAAGTTGATGGAGTTTTTCAACATTTCAGATTTGTTTTTACTTCTCAAGACTGTAAACATACTGTTCAATTTTGATACTGCGAGCATTACATCATTAACCACTAAGTTATCCCCTAAAGAAATTTCTGTAAAAGCCCTTCCTAATTCATGCAATCTGTTTTGTAGTACAGCAGAATCAAGAAAAATATCTCGATGATTAGAAATATATAAACAATTGGGAGTCTCAATTTCCTCCAACCCTACAATTTTAAAAGAATCCATGGTATCATAAATAGATCTATTAATAGTATCTACAATAAATTGTACTTGAAAATCAGCACAGGTTTTACAATATTGTAATCTGGTAAGAATTTCTTCTCTAGACCAAGAAGGGTAAAAAAACTTAATTCCTCTAATAAACTCTTCATTAGTTTCTAGCCACTTTAATGTTTCTCTGACTTTTTCATCAGAATACGGCTCAATATCTTTAAACGCCTCTATTTCACTTGCTAACATATGATTTTCTTTTATCTATAAACAGCATTGGCTTTCTACTCATTTTAGGGAATTGTAATTTACTTATTTCTGCAATAGAAACAAATTCTAATTCTGGAGCAACTCTTAATTTTGCTCTAAAATGATCTTTAATATTTGTTATCAATTCGTTTGATGCATCCTTAGCTCCTAGTTTAATTGTAATCTTATCTGTACCTATTTCATTTTCATCAATTTCTATTATATAATTTTTAATTTCTGTAAAATCATTTAATAAGTTATACATCGCTGGCGGATAAATCGTAGTCCCCTTATATTTAATCATTTGTTTTTTTCTACCAACCACAGGTCCTAAACGAATTGTGTTTCTACCGCAATCACAAGCCTCATAATGCGCTTTTACGATATCTCCTGTTTTAAATCGTAGTAATGGCATACCTTCAACACCTAAAGTTGTAACTACCAACTCTCCTTCTACACCATTTTTTACAGGTTGATTATCATCATCTAAAATTTCAGTAATTATCAATTCTGGATGATGGTGCCCTCCTATTTGATATTCACATTCTGCGAATGCAGTACCCATTTCTGTAGATGCATAGGTAGAGTATAACTCAATATTCCACTTCTCTTTTATTTTTTTTGATAAAGTATTCAACGAAAAATCTTGATTCTTTAAAGGCTCACCAATACATATCACACCTTTTACAGAACTTTCATTTTGATTGATATTATTCTTCTCTGCAAACTCAATCAATTTTAATAAAAAGGATGGAACTGCAATTAAGTAAGTTGGCTTGAATTTTTGTATAGAGTCCCATTGCAATTCTGGGATTCCGCTACCAACTCTAATGATCCCTGCACTCAACTCCCTTGCTCCTAAGAAATAGGCTAAGCCAGCCATAAAACGCCTATCTATCGTAGTCATTAATTGAATAACATCATCTTTGGTAACTTTAGAACATGCAAAAGAAATGGCTTCATTATATGCCAACCTATCTAAATCTTTATCTGTTAAACCGAAGAAAACAGGCATACCAGTTGTACCAGAAGTCGTTACATAATCTACTATTTTCGATTTTTCTACACAGAAAAAATCATCATTGTATTTTTGTAAATCATCTTTTGTTGTTACCGGAATTTGAGTTAAATCATCCAATTTTTGTATTGTTGAAATGTCTATATCACATCCAATAAATCTCTTTTTATAAAAAGGTGATTTCTCTGCCACATATAATAACAACTCTTGCAATTTCTGTTCTTGCAATTGCTTAATTTCTTTCTTTGATTTCTTTTCTATCTCAGGAATCATCTAATTTTCCTTTTTATTTTTTTAATGTACTGCTCAACCCTTTTTCTATCCGGGACTGTGGTGATTTCTTTGGTCAATGCCTTTTCAAACTCTACCAAGGCAGCTGTATATTGCTTTTGCTCGTAATAATATTCGCCCACTAGAAAATATACTTCCCAATTGTGTGGATTGTACGATTTAAAAGTAGCTATATCTTTTGAATTATAAACTACACCCTCTTCCGTTTTTTCAACTAGCCTTACTTTTTCTTTTCTATATTTTTCATAGTTGTGAAATTCATCAGAATTCACAAAAGAATCTTTTTCAATTAAATAATCAGCATTCGATAATGTATTTACCTTTTGATTCTGATTTTCAAATACTTCATCTAAATTAAATGCAACAAACTCACCTAGTTGATATGGATTTGTAGAAACCCATACTCTTAATTTACTCGGTTGAAAAACAATTCCGTGATGCGCCAATAATTGATTTAACGCCTTTTCGTTACCATATCCTATCAACTCATCATTTAACCCTTCCTTATTTCTTAAGATATCTACTGCTTTCTGTGGCGTAACTTTTTCAGTCTCATCTAACAGCTCCTCCATCCTATCATATCTATATTTAGAATGGCTTTCTAAAATATGGTTGCTATTATTTTCATCAGATTGATACCCCTCACTTTGAAAATGGTTTGAGCAAATTATTTTTGCTGTGTTTTGTGCGTTATAAACATCAAAGTTATCTGGAGACATCTCAATTAAAACCGCTTTATTGTCTTTAGCACTTCCTATTAAAATAGATTCTGACACAAAAACTTCTTTCATCTTTGCAATAGCAATTGCTTCGTCAATGGTAGATGCATATTGTAAGATTTCTCTTGTAACCAAAGAAATTGGTGTCTTAGCAACCAATGGAATATCAGATTTCCCTGCATTGATGGTTACTGTCAACCCTTGATCATTCATACCACTCATAACACCTATCATTCCTGCCCAAGATACTGCCATAAATTTATATCCCTTATCTGGATTGATAAATGAAATCATTTTCTCACGTGCAAATTCATCTCCCGCATAAAAGTCAAAATTACGTGCAATAATTAAATCACCATCAACAGTGTTCTCTCCCCAAACTGCAAATGAAGAGCAACCAACCAAAGCTAAATCTTGTAAAGCATGTCCAATATCATGAGCCCCATGCAAATACAAACTCTTTTGGTATTTAGAGCCCATTAAATCATATTTATCAGAGCTGTATTTTGAAATTCCAAAAATCTCGGCTTTGTATTCTTCTTTTATATGCAAATACATTTTTCTATTATAAAAAGCTAAAAACTTCTTTATTGCATTTTGCTTGAATTTAGACGGAACCAATTCTTCGACTTTTTGAAAAAACAATTCTTCCTGTTTTACAATCAAATTTTGAGAGAGTATACCGATTGAATTTCCCATATCATATGGATTTCCACTTGTAACCAATTCCCATTGCCCATATTTATTATGTCTTATGCTATTATTTCCTTTAAAAGAAAGCGAATCATTTATCACTTTTAAAGGTGATTTACTAAGTTCATAATTACTTACATCAGGAATATCATTCTGTGCTTTTTTAACTCCGCATGAAGTCAATAAAGAAAGAATCAAAAGAAAACTTATAAAGTGATATTTTGGTTTTAAGAAACTCATTCAATCAAAGAATTATTAATAGCATCTAATAATTTTTCTTTACCAATAATATGAGAACATGTTAATACACCACTAATCGTAACACCTAAAATTCCATGCATATTTACAGATTGCCCTGTAAAAAACAGTTTATTAGACTTAGTTTTTGGAGACAAGAATGACATCATTGGGTTGTCAGCATCTTTTACATAACCATACATGGCTCCTTCATTTGAGCCTATATAATCGCGATATGATAAGGGTGATGCAGTATAAATTGATTTAATACAATCACGAATATTAGGAAACTTCTTTTCGAGTTCTACCAAAAACTGTTCTGTCTTTTGATTTTTAAAATCTTCATAAGATGCTCCCCTATCTGAAGTTTGCGCAACCGTATTAAATGTATCTTCCCATTCAGCAACTTCATCATAGCGCATATAAGTCATCGCTGTTAAATTCTCTGCCCATTCATCTTGATTTTTTCGAACACCCATTGAAACTAGATATGCTTCTGGCCAAGAACTATCTGTATAATCTTGTGCATTCCAAACTCTCTTTGGGTCTTTAAAATGATAGTAATTGTAATTGATATATTTAAAGGTTTGAGGCTTAAAAACAATATGAATACTAAAACCAGAAATCATGCTTTCTACTTTATCAATCCTATTGGCGTAGGCTTTACGAATGCCTTTACCTTCAAGCATTTCTATAGTTCTCTTAGGCTCTATATTAGAAATAAATAAATCACCTTTTACAACTTTTCCTTCTTTTGTAATGACTGATTCAATCTCATCATTTTTATCAAAATTAAACTTAACAACCTCTTGGTGTTTATATACTTCACCCCCAAATTTTTTAATTTTTTTTATTAGCTGACGTGATATTTGCGAACCTCCATCAACACATCTCCATGCGCTTTTTATAAATGAATTTACCGAAAGAGCATGTACATATAGTGGTGTGTTTTCTTTTCCTGCATACAAAAAATTAGAACCTGCTAAGACAACTTTTAATGTATAATTATTGGTTAATGAATCTAAATAATCAGAAATCTTTAATCTTAAATTCTCCTTGTCATAACCATCCGTTTTTCCATCTAAATTGTATAGTGGAAACGTTTCACAAACCTCTTGCATCTTTTTACAATAAGCTTCTATGGTTTCTTTTTCTTTTGGAAATTGAGCTTTTAAATTCTCTCTAAAATTTTGGTATCCTTGCGTATGTGAGTATTCAACTGCATCATTGTCAAAAGTAATGACATCATACTTTTTATCTAACTGTTGCAGTTTTAAGTTATCCATAATGCCCAAATACTTAAAGTATTGGTGCAGGTTTTGCCCCTCTGCCAAACTGCCAAACTGCCAATGTAATGTACACCTGTATCAAAAATACTTTTATCTCTTACAAAGGTTTGCAGATTGCCACCATATTGATTGTTTTTTTCTAGCACACAAACACTATAACCATGTCGCGCTAAGATATTTGCAGACACCAAGCCGCCTAAGCCGCTACCAATAATTACGATGTCGTATTTTTCTTTCAGAAGGATAATCTTTTACTAGATTCCCATTTTCACGGGAATGACAATTATTAGGATTCCTCGGTAAAAAACCGAGAATCTTTATTTGAGTAAAAATACCAAAATTCAGCGCATAAAAAAAGCGAAAGCAATGCTTTCGCTTTAGAATTTATTTTATGCTTTTAAAATCCAAATTCAACACCAACATTGGCAGTAGTAAACCCACTAACTGAAACTATAGCTGAATTACTATTGTAGTTGGTACCACCAGAAATAGAGGTAAATGAACCTATTAAAGCAACAGGTCCTAAATTATATCCAAACTTTGGGCGAATATAAAATCCACTATCGGCATCTCCAGATAAATTAACTGCAAAACCTGTATCTAAGCCTGCAAAAAATTTACGATCATTAAATTGATATCTAGCTGAAGCAGCAATTGGCAAAAAACTTGCATCTTTATAATCTCTTACAATAGTTCCATCTCCAACAGTATCGATATATGTTCCATCTCCTAAAAAGTGAGAATACCCAATCAAACCACCAACTTCTAGATTTGGAATCACCGCAAATAAATAAGCCACATCAAAACCAAAGTTAAAAGAAGCTAAATCTCCTGCGCCACTCAAAGGTACACCAATATTAGCTCCTAAATAGAAGCTACCTCCTTTTGCCATTTCTACTACTTCGTTAAAATCATTTTGATTATCATTCTCTTGGGCATTCATCCCAACAAATCCGAAAACTGTTAATACAGCAATAAATACTACTTTTTTCATTTTATTTTTATTTTAATTTAACTGCGAAAATAAGACATCAACCTACTTTTTCCAAATAGAATTTGTTAGTAAATCTTTAAAGATAATTATGCTGTCAGGGCTAGCCTTTAAGGGCTCTATTCTTTGATTTTCTTTATTAAATAAGGTGACAGTTTTAAATACATCCAAATTTATATTTTTAAAATTTTCGATTCCAGTTAGTGTAGAAATTAAAAGTGTATCAATTTCAGGTAAATCAAGTGTTTCAAAGTTTTTGATATAATCTACTTTCTTATGTTTATTGACATAGCAGTTTTCTGCTATCTGCCTTTTCATAGTATCCTCTACAAAAGAACTAATTTTTCTATCTTTTGATTTTGACACTAACAAGCTATCTATCTGTCCAAAATCATCGCCGACATGTAAGACATTACATTTTATTGGTAATAACTCATTCAATTTGTGATATTGAGATTTATACAAATCAAAATCTGATTTTACCTTATCAAAGAGCTTCCCTTCTTTATACAAATAATTAGATAAAAGAATCCGTTGAAAATAGTTTTCATCTTCGTAAACTCCACGTAATTTTAAAAACTCCTTTTTATAATATTTCGAGATGTTCTTTGTACGCTCTCTATCTGATACTCCAAAAGTAGTATCGTCATATTTTATTCTCTCTCCTATTGTTACTGTTAAATTACCGTTGTGAATCATAAAATCATTCTTAGGCATTACTTCAGAATTACCATGCGTATAAATTGGAAGAATATCAATTCTTAATTGTTGCTGTAGATAAAAAGCGCCTTTATGAAAACGCCCAATCTTATTTGATAATGATCTCTTTGCCTCTGGAAATACAACTAATGAATAGCCTTCATCAACTTTCTTTTGTAGGTGGCTAGAGCTTCCTTCTACTCCATCTGATACAGGATAAAACCCTAAGACACGTGCCAAGATTCCGAATATTGGCGACTTATATACCCAATCATTTACCAGATAAATAACTTTGTGTGTTAGCAAACCCATTGTCAACGTATCAAGTGAAGATGCATGGTTAGAAATAATAATCGCTGGTTTCTCAAATGTTTCATTTACAGTATTTACAACCTTCTTTTTTACAAAAGGATTAGAATACAACACCCAACGCACCAATCGAGCAGAATTTTTATGCAACCATTTGTTCTTTTTCTTTTTTGATATTGGAATCAACTGCAATATCGTAATACTAAAAAGCGATAATAAGATTCCGCCCAAACCATATACAATCAATGAAATAATTGAAGAAATAAAGACTATTAATTTAATAGGTGAAAATCCTTTTTTTGCTCTACCACTCACAAAAATTCTAAATAGTAATGGCTGAATAGTAAACGACACAAATAGTGTAATTAAAATCCCAATTAAACACAATGCAGAGATAGATTTAAGTGCAGGGTGCTTAGCAAAAATTAAAGCCCCCACTCCTAAAATTGTTGTGATGACTGATAAGATTATTGAAACTTTATAAGTTGTAATTTCTTTTGTCCCTCTTGTATAATCCTTAACCAATCCATTGGTAATAAAAATACTGTAATCAACCCCGAGCCCAAATATAAAGGTCGATATGATGACATTGAAAATAGTAAATTCAATACCAAAAACACCCATTAACCCCAGCGTTAAAAACCAAGTAACCGCTATTGGGATAGTTGTTAAAAGTGTCAGCTCAATATTCCTAAAGAACATTAGAATAATTAAAAACACCGCTATAAATGAGTATTTAACTAAATTAGAAAAATCGGCTCGTAAACCACCTAAAAAGGTTTCACTTATGGATTTTCTGTCGATTAATAATGCATTCGGAATCTTTTCTATTTCTCTTTCTAAGGATTCTTTTTGCTCATGATTTAGCTTTACTAAAGTAACCGCAGTCTTTAATTCTTCATTGTCTGCGATAAATTCATCTGTTAAAAAAGCATTGACAGCTGCGTATTCTTCTAAGCCAATTGGCATGAATTTTTTATCTAATAAACGATAAAATGATTGATAGGTTGATGCTTTAAATCCAAGCTCTTTACCTTGTTCTATCAAATTATTTTTAAATCTTAATTTTATTTCTGGAGTGAAAAAGGAATTCCAACGATTAATTTTTTCTTGCTGATTATTTTTTGATAAAACAATAGCCCCGTTAGAACTGTATTGTAAAATCTGATGCTTAGCTTCTACTTTTTCTAACGCTGCATCAATCTGTGTATTTGCATCTAAAACTGAATTTATATTATTGCCATATGCAACTACATAAATCGACTTTGATGATAATTTTAATATTGCATCTAAATTATTTTGAGCTTCTAGAATCTCTTCACTTTGATAATTCATACTATTCAAGTCTTTATTAAAAAAGACTTTCTTAGAAGTATAAAAACTAACTACTACAAGCAATCCGAGTGCAACTAATAAAATCCTATTTCTACTAAATTGATATCCTGCAAAACGTTCAATAACATTTTTAGAATCTGACTTACTAATTGGCTTTGGTTTGTACAAAAGCGGAATGATAACCAAAGCAAAAAGCGAAGTAGCAATAACACTAATCGCAGCAAAAATTCCCAAATCTTGTAATGCTTGAGATTTTAAAAGTAACAAACACATAAATGCAGTAGCAGTAGTAATACTACTCATTAAAATGGGTTTCGTCACATCTTTATAAAGCTGTTTTACATCATTATTATTTCGATAATGTGTTAGGATATGAAGTGAGTAATCTAAGGTGATTCCTAATAAAATAGAGCCAATACCTAATGATATTGCAGAAATGCTCTCTCTAATGAAATGTAAAGAAGCAATGGCAGTTAAGGCACCTAAAGCAGTTGGCACAAATAATAAAACAGGTATTGTAATGCGCTTATAAAAGAAGATAAGAATCAACAATAAAATAGAAAGAGCAATACTCACCGTAAACTGAATATCAGTCTTAATTTGTGACGCATTTGAAGCTGCAATTACCGTTGAACCGTAATATTCACTTTTAGCATTAGCGTGATATTTTTCATTTAATGATTCAGAAATACTATATAGCTTCTCTACAAATTCTTTATTAGCATCAGTATCATTTGTTGGCAATGCAGGATTTAAAAACAGCAACAAGCTCTGTTTATTGTTTGCTAATAAATATCCGTTGTACATTTCAAAATCATCAGATATTTTTAAAGCCTCTAATTTCTTTAAGCCTTTAAATGACAATCCGAAAGGATCTTTACGAATCAACTTTTTTGCAATCAACCCACTTGGAGAAATCAATGTTTTATAATTCGATTCAACTAAGGCAGCAATACTGTCTTTTGAAAGTTTACCCTCTAAATATTGATAATCAACATCCTCTAAAAAAAGTGGTAAATTATCATATATAAAATCGAGTGTTTGTGTAATATCATCATCAGGAATTTGCCCCTGTATGCTAAGTATGTAGTTACTGCAAGACTGATTTAAACTATCAACCATATCCGAAGCATAGGCAGTCAAATCATCAGGGTTACCATCAGCATCTGCTATAATATTAATGACAATCTTATCAGAAAAATTGGTATTCTTTAATACTTTATTAAGTGTTTTTGTTTTTTCGGATTGAGGTATGAGTTTGGTAATATCCTCTTCTAAATTCAATTGAAAAGAAATTGACAACAATCCAACGAGCATCAAAATTAGTAGTAGAACGAACACAATTTTCTTGCGTTCAAAAAAATAATATAGCTTATTGAATATGTTCATGCTTGTTCTTTGCTCTAAAAATCAAATACAAATATCCTGTAGTACCAAATACGATAGCTCCTAGTGTTGCCAAAATAAAACTGCCCACTAAAAACTCTTTAACTTGTTTTAGCAATTTAACATTCTCTACAATATTGTCAAAATCTAATTTTATTTCGGTGCCAAAAACCAATCCTCCTAGTTCTAAACTTCCATAGATAATAAAAGGAATTAATGGCGGAATGCTAATATTTGAAAATGCAAAAGCAATGGCTTTGTTTAGTTTAAAAACAGCTGCTAGTGATAAACTTAAAATTCCGTGAAATCCCCAAAATGGTGTCAATCCTAAAAAGACTCCTAAAGCAATTGATAATGATTTTTTCTTAGGACTGTCATCACTCTTTAAAACATTTTCGGCAAAAAATTTCTTGAAGCCTTTTTTACGCATCTTTCTATAAAGGTCTCTTGGTTTTATATATAATAATGCAACTAAAATCAGCCAAGTGTTTAAAACACTGATACGCGCAAAGTCTTTATAAGGTCTAAAATGAGAAACACGCTCGTCATTATACAATACCTTAATCGGTACGTTTTTCACCACTACTCCTCTCCAAGACGCTTTTACAATAGACTCGATTTCAAACTCGAATTTAGACGTATAAAACTTCATAGCATTCATCAGCTTTAAAGGATACAGTCTAAAACCAGATTGTGTGTCATTAAGCTTAATACCTGTCTCTGCCCAAAACCAAAAGTTAGAAAACTTGTTGCCAAAACTACTCCCACCAGGAACCGACTCATGCGACATGTTACGAGAACCAATTAATAAAGCTCCTTCGTTATTTTTAATTTCATTTACAAATACCGGAATATCATCAGCATAGTGCTGACCATCAGAATCTATGGTAATGGCATAATCAAATCCATCAGCGAAAGCTTTTTTAAAACCTGCTCTCAAAGCCATCCCTTTTCCTTTATTCATTAAAAAATGTATTTGGATGAGTGATGGAAAATTTTCTAGAATAGTAGAGGTTGAATCTGTACTACCATCATTAATTATAATAATATCTGATGTATATGCTAAGACAGACTCAATTACTTTATGTAGTGTCTTTTCGTTATTGTAAGTCGGAATTAATACACAGCATTTTAAATCAGAAAGCTCGGTCAAAATTTCTTGATGTTTGTTCGCAATCACAGCTAATAATTAAGGTTGTGCAGTTACTCTTTTTTCTTCATCAGTAAAGTTATTGGAATTTAAAATATAGTCTCTTATGTAGTTTCTAAGTGTGTTAGTTTTAATAGATTCATAATTAGATAAAACAAAATCCTTATCCTCAGCTATGTTTTTCTTATACTTCAAAACCTTTGGTGAATTCTGCTGAATACTCAAACGTATAAAACGAATTTCTATATTTTTTGGCTCTTTAAGCAAAGCAGTCTCAACCAAAGAAACACCTTCTTTAAAAATAGTTGTTTTTTGCTTCGCACCTTTTTCAAATCGACCTTTCATTGCTATTGAAGCGCCTTTATAAGCCAATAACACATTTCCGTCTTTTTCTGAAACAGATTGTAATTTATTGAATAACACAATTGTATTCTCCTTAGAACCATCAGTTTGCTTGTATAAAGCTCTTATTTCTTCAATATCAAAATTGACAACTGTTATTAAAAGACTGATAATAAATATGCTTAATTTCATGTGTGAAAGGTACTATTTTATTTGTAATTCTCTACAAATTATAAGATTCATCGTCGCTCCTATTGTCGCTCTGTCTGAATGACATTGTCACTAAATTATTTTTCTTTAATAGGTATCCAAACTTCTTCTTCTGAACTGGGGTCATTATTTTTATACTTAGCACCTAACAATTCAAAATGAGGGCGATGATCTAATGCATAATCAGATTTAGGCAACCATTCAGCAAAAATATAGTTCATTGTTTTTGCAAACTCACTACCCAATCCTTTATGTAGAAACACCGCATACAAACCTCCGTCCAATTCAAACGACTCCATAGTATTAGGAACATTGTCAAAATCAGAAACTTCTACCAAAGCCCATTTTGTAAATGAATCGGTTCCTTTTATTTCTTTCATTTTTAAAAAACTGTCATACACTTGTAGTGAATAAAAATTAGCATCTACTGTATTGCTGATATGTTTTCTTAATGGCATAAACTGTTTCCATAACGTGGGTGTTTCTTGCGGAATACTCGCAAAAGTCATTTTACGTTGCATACCTACAAGTTTCTTTTTTGGTGAATTTTCTATTCTTAGGAACATATGATTGGTTTAAATATCAAATATTATTGGATGACAATTCTTTACAAACTGATCTACATCCTTTTTAGAAATTAGATTTGGATAGGTCATTAACTTTAATTCTAAAGGCGATTGGCTTCCTTCAAAATCTGGCAATTCATAATGGTGCTGATTTAATTTAAAACCGATTCTTTTATAAAATTTTATTCTGCGTTGGTTGATTTCAGAATCTGGTAACTCTACCTCTAAAAGAATAGGCTTACTATTATTATTTATAAATTGTTCAAGAATTAATTTTCCAAACCCCTTATTCCGCAGTTGCTTAGATGTTGCAAAATGATCTATATACCTAAAGGTTTCTAAATCCCACCACAATAGAAACCCTATCAATTGATTATCTTCAATTAGTATATCAAAATGATACTTTGTGTCACTCATTAATACAACTTGAGCATCATACAACCTTCTTTCGTTTAATGGAAAAGCCTCTTCGTAAAGCTCCCAAGCTTTATCAAAATAAGTATCAGCACTATTTTTAAGTCTTATTTGTTTCATTGGGAGGTTTTTAGATAAAGCTAATGATTTTGATATTGCTCAATACCATAATGAATTACATCTAATGTTGTTCATTCAACTTAAAAGAGTCCATTATATATTTCATTTTCTCCAAATATTTATCATATTCAGAAGATTCAGAAGTGAATGTAAGTATATATGCTTTTTCAGTTTTAACAAAAGCATATTGAAAAGCCGTTAAATTTCGATTTCCAATTTTCAATTCATAAATAAATTTATGAAATTCTGAATTTTCATTGGAAATAATTCTTCCGCTAAAAATTAATTTTCCATTATGTCTAACTTGGTTTTCTGTAATTTCAACATAATTATCCAAGTCAATATTCATGCCTTTCAGATCTTGGATAATTAAGTTAATGTTCTCAACGAAATCGTCAGTTATATCAGTTTTTTCAGTGAATAATGAAAATTCAGTTCCATTTCTACTACTTTCATCTAACCTTAATTCTGAAGGGTAAGATATTGAATATCCATTTCTATTGATTTCTTTCGAAGAGTTATTTTGACTTATTAAAATTTGGGTTGTAATTAGAACAATTAATAAGATTTTTAATTTCATATATAATTTATTTTTTAACTGAAATACAACTTACAAGATATCTCTACCCCACTTTCTTATAATACGCCACTAACTTTAAAGCTAAAGTTTCTTCAAAATGCGTGGTGTTTTTTACTTTTATGATTCCGTCAGTTTCAGAAATATGCAACACCAACTTTAGCACATTATTAATCTCTGGGTTTATCAATGCCATGAATTTTACATTCGAACATTTTTCCATAAACAAGGTAGCATCAACAACATCTTCGGTAATTTCTTTAATAATTTGCATCATACAAACTCCTGGCATTACAGGGTTGTTAGGGAAATGCCCCTTAAAAATCTCGTGGTGTTGGTTAATAGTAATAGTCACTGAAGTTGTTTCGCTAACAGTCTCTATTTCGTTTATTTTATAAAAGTCTTTTAGTAACATTCTTTAATCAAATCTTTCTAAGTGTGATTTCTAGTTTAATTTTGTTGTGTAATATCTGAATATTTTTGGCGATATTAGTATCAATAGCAGAAAAAATAAAACTCGTATTCTCTTTCCCATTTTTAGTCTTCACAACCTTTTCTAAACTATTTTCTTTAAAAAAGTAATAGTGATTGTTCTTATAAATATCAGCTTGTATAATACTATAACCATTTGCTGTATATGAATTTTCTATTTGCGGATTTTCTTCAATCAGCACTTTAAAATCTTTTTTTAGCAGATTGATAAGTATCTTTTTATCCATATCGGCAAGAATTGAATTCACCTTAAATTCATTACCTATATAAGAAAAATCAAAAATCTTGTTGCCTATTTCAGTTGTAAACACAACTCTGTGCTCTTGCATATTAATTTTTTTTATGATTAGAATTCCACCAAAATTATTCTCTTTTATGGATATCTGTGCCTTATAAATATAATCTAAGTCAGGGTTTGAGAAATAGGGATTTAAGCTTGTTAAATGATTAGTCTCAATGGCTTCAAAATTATTTTTCTTTGGATAAGAACTACATCCAACCATCAATAAACAAAGACTAATTAGTAAATACCGCATCAGAAATTGGGTTGTTAAATTCTTGATTCTTAAAAATAAGTAAAGTATAATCTTCTGTATTTTCAAACATCTTTACAGAGATGACATCAAAAGTGGTTTTGCTAAAGCCAATTACAAATTCAGAAATAAAAGCGTGCAACTTTTTATCTTTAGGCACAAAATGAACTGAATAATTTTGAGCAGTTTTGAAATAAGTAATCTCAAATTCAGTAGCATCAAACAAATCTCCTTTTACACTTCTTACCACTAAACTATTCAACGATTTAAAGGCTTTATTGCTACTTAAATCTAAATCGCTCTTTTTACCAGCATCATTAATGTATAACTTATCACCAAGAAAAGTAGCGCTGTATTTAAATGGCTTTTGGTATTCCCACTTAATTGAGTTGGGTGATTTATAATACAGCATTCCACTAGATTCAATATCATTTGATAAAAAATCTAAGTGCTTTAACTGAACGAATTCACTCTTAATCGTATTCTTGCTTTCTGATTGTAACTTGATGTTAGTTCGCAACTCTTCAGATTCTTGCTGTGATAATTCAACTTCTTGCCCAAAACCAATGGCAACAAAAAGAAAAAGTAAAAACGTTGATATGACTTGTTTAAGCTTCATAAGAATCAATAATAAATAGGGTTGATAAAGTTACGGAATTCATGTTTTTAGTTTTTAAATGCTCTAATAGTTTTTCTAGAATCTCAACAGTCAGCTCACTGGTGTCATGTAATAAAACGATATCTCCCTTTTTTAAATTAGTACTAATCTTTTTAAATACCCCCTCAGAATTTTTGGCAACAGTATCATACGAGCGTACACTCCAACCAAAAGTTTTTAAACTTAAATTCTTAACTGCCCTCGCAATATTAGGATTGGTTACACCGAACGGAGATCTAAAAAATTGAACGTTCTTTTTCGTGATATCAAACAAGACCTTTTGAGATTTCATGATATCCTTTGTGACTTTATTGCGTGATAAGAAACCGTAATTATTGGTATGCGCATATGAATGACTTCCAATAACATGACCTTCTGCAATTATTTGTTTTACCAATTCCGGATAACTCTCAGCATTTTTACCAATTAAAAAAAAGGATGCTTTCGCATTAGCACTTTTTAATAAGTCCAAAACTTTTGGAGTAAACTCAGGATGCGGACCATCATCAAAAGTTAAGGCAATGTTGTTTTTATCAGTTGAATGATTATGGTGTTTTGCCTTTAAAAAATAGTTTAATTCAAAATTAAATGAACCTAAAGAAGTTAAACCTATCCAGAAAATTAAAGGCAGTATCAAATACCAAAAAGATATTTGGAATTGGACATTTAAAAAAATGATTGTTAAAAATAACCCAACAGTTACTATATTTATATTCTTAAAGTTTAACATGAGCTTAGCAATGTAAAACTATGATTTTCTGAACGATACTGATTATATAATAATACGTTTCTTATTGAAGAACTCTTAACAGTATTCAACTTTAAATTAGTTGGTACCGACTGAGTTTTAAGTATTTTACAAGCAGTCCAAAAGCCAAATGCCGAGGCAGTATTATATTCTCCCGACAAATGTTTGTAATAGATTTGTTGTGTATTTTCAAAAACAGATTCTTGCAAATCAGCATAAACTCCATCAAATTCTACATCACCATTAGTTCCTAAAACTACAGCATCAATATCACCGATGGTTAAATTATTTGTACTTAAAAATTGCACTAACTTTTCTTCAATTTCATTTTTTGGCAGCACATTGTGTACAGCAACATCTACCAATTTCGCATAAGAACTATCTGACCTTTCATCACCCAAGACAAAAAATTGTGAGCCTTCACTAAAAATTGCGCCTTTGGTTTTAGAATCTAAAATTCCGTTTTCAATAACTTCTTCTTTTTTAATATGGCCAATCAAATCAAATAAACTAGTTGTATAAGCACCCAACTCATCCACACCACCAAACAAAACATTTGATTCACCCTCATTTAATAGCAGTTGAGCATCTATCATTGCCGATTCAAAAGACAATGCATTGTGTACATACGTAACGTTATAAGCATTGCATCCTAAGCCTAAAGCCACTTGTGCCCCAACTGTATTGTGTGTAGATTGTATAAAAGCCGTAGGTGTTAAAAACTCTTCATTGTTATCTACAATCTTTTTTAGGAATTTATCTGAGTCGATAGAACAACCTAAACCAGTACCAGAAATAATGGCATCTGGAGTTTCGAGATTAGCTTCCTTCAAAGCAAGTGAAGCTGCCACTACGCCCATTTTTACTCCCGTAGACATCCGGCGAATCATAGTTGGCTTTATAAACTCTCGATAATTTGGTCTGTGGGCATGTGTGATTCTTTCAGTCAAAAATTGATAGTTTTCAATATCGTTATCTACTGTTGTTTCTTGAGCTGATACACATCCAATTCCGTTGATATAGCAGTCCTTCATCATCTAAGCTTTTGAAAAGATTAATGTTGAACAGTTACCACCAAATCCAAAACTATTAGATAAAACATGTTTGATCTCTTTTTCTAAAACTTCAGTTACAGGAACGATATTGGTTTCAGGAATTGTTGTTTTAAAATTTAGATTCGGAAATACAGTTGCATGTTGCAAAGCCAGAATTGAATACACAGCCTCAATAGCAGCAGCAGCAGCCAAAGTATGCCCAGTATAAGCTTTGGTGGAACTTAAACTCGGTATGGCATCATTAAATACTCTTAAAATTGCTTTACTTTCTGATGCATCGTTATTATTAGTTGCAGTTCCGTGCGCATTGATATAATCAATTTTATCCGCAGAAATATTTGCACCTTTCAACGCTTTTTTCATTGCTAAGGTTGCTCCTTCTCCATTTTCTGAAGAAGCAGTTTGATGAAAAGCATCATTTGCATTGGCGTATCCAGAAACATAACCCAACACTTTCTTGTTGTCTTTTTTCACTTGTTCATCTGATTCTAACACCAAAAAAGCTGCGGCTTCACCCAAATTCAATCCAGTTCTATCAGCATCAAAAGGTTTGCAATTATCATCAGATAAAATCATTAAGGTTTTAAATCCGTTGATGGTAAATTTTGATAAACAATCAGCTCCACCAACAATCACTCTATCTAATTTGCCTGCTTTAATCATACGTGCTCCTAACATAATAGCATTTGCCGATGAAGAACAAGCAGTACTGATTGTGGTTACAAAGTCTGTAATTCCGAGGCGATTGGCAATTTTTGTAGTGGCATCACCTGCAGGATGTGCTGTGATGTATTTCCTATTATGAGTTTCGTCAAAAAGGGAATAATAATACTTCTCGGTCATATCCATACCTGCAACACTTGTGGCAGAAATCAAACCTGTCTTGCAAGAATTCATATCTACTATTCCCGCAGATTCTACTGCTTCTAGCACAGCAACCTCAGCCAATAAAGCTGTTCGAGAATAATTATTTGAATCGGGCAAACCTAATTGCTGAATAAACTCTTGATTGGAAGTTTTTATTTCTCCAACCTTAATATCATCGCGATGAATGGTATCAATACTTTCGATTCTTGAGATTCCGGGAGTCTTATTTATTAAGGATTGAAAATTCTCTTCGACCGTATTTCCAATCGAAGAAATGATTCCCATTCCTGTAATAGCCACTCCTTTACTCATATTATTTTGCCTTGTTTTCAGTAATATAAGCAGCCAAAGAATCTATAGATTCAAAAATTGACTTCCCTTGTTTTGGGTCAGATAATTTGATTCCGTAGTCTTTATCTAACATTACGATTAACTCCAAAGCATCAATCGAATCCAATCCTAATCCGTCTCCAAATAACGCATCGTCGTTAGCGATATCCCCAACTTCTACATCTTCTAAATTTAGATTTTCTATAATCTTTGCTTTCAATTCTAATTTTAAATTCTCCATTATTTATTGTTATATAATTCTATTAAATTTTTTATTGTGTGTTTTATTTCTCCTCTATCAGCAATCAAATACAGAAAAGCTTCACATTTATTTTCATCAACATTTACCCAACCGCCCAACACTGAATCTGCTTTATTTAGCTGTATCAAACAATTTTCATAGTTATGATGGAACTCAGCATTGTATTTTTCAAATATAAAAAAAGCGTTCTCACTTTTTAGTTGATGCCTAATACTTATTTCACCTATCCCAATATTTGGTAAGGTATACACAAATACCGCAGGACTAGGAAAATAATTCTCAGCATCATTAATTGATTCTTGATGTTTCCTGTCCGTATCTAAACTCGATGCTGCATTAGAAAAAACCAATGCTGTATTAGATGATTTAGATTCTTCTGTTAAAAGTAATTCTGCACCTAAGAAAGCTAATTTGCTCAAACTATCCATTTTAAAAAACTTTGGATATTTTATCTCTAAACTTTTATATACTGCTTTTAAAAAAGACTTTACATCTTCAGAATCATCCTTAAATAGCTCATCACCATTTAAAGAAACTGTATTACTTGTTATGCTGCAATAGCTTTGTATGTAACAGTTTTTATTCAATCAGTATTACTTTTTCTTACAAACTAAAATGGTATGATACTCGCCCATTTTAATATCTTCTTTCAATTTCAACCCTGCTTTATCAATCAATCTCAAAAATACTTTAGCAGGATACATTTTGCTATTTCCGTTTGCCATCACTGTAAAATACAATGATGTTGCCTCTAAAATAAACTTAGCATTGTCAAACTTTTGGCGGTCTGTAAAAGTCTCCATAATCAACAATTCGGTATTTTCATCCATCGATTTTACACAGGTCGATAAT
>JAQRMW010000221.1:25845-45477 GCA_028599075.1 Urechidicola sp.
AGGTCGATAATTTTCACATTCACATCCTCATATAACTTACAAGAACGAATTGCAAACTTGCCCGTATTACCTCCAATATCAAAAATACATTTCGGGTTGTTTCTAAAAATAATTTTCAACGCATCATCAAAAACATCGTCAGAATAATGATGGTCAAAGTCGAACCAAGATTTTTTAATCTTTTCTGGTAGTACAGACAAACCTTCATAAATTGTAGGCCACTCTCCTAACTCAATCAAACCTTCTGGCTTACCAGTTTTAATGGCATCAGTTAAATGATCTAGTCCTTTGTAGCAAACCTCATCTGTAAAATTTAGATTTACATTGACCGTTTCATTGAAATTTAAAAAATATCCTGTTTTTGTTAACTCATATTTTCCTTTATCATCTTTTGAAACAATATCTGAACTTTCTGCGAGCTCTAACAATACGCCAATTCCGTATTCGCTTACAGATACACCTTTCGAGATTTCCTGTATGGTCACTCCACCTTTATCTCTATTATCAAAAATGAAATCAAAGGCTCCTAATTTTCTTAAGGCTACAGTTGTTTGAAAAATAAATGGTGCGAATGCAATTTTTTGAGCTTCTTCTAAAGCTTCAATAGCTTTTAGTTGTTTTTTAGACATTCTTTTATGGTTGATTGTTATTACAAATTTAACAGATAATGTCTAATTTACAGACTTTAACCACTATTTATTTACTGCTTTTTTTAAACAAAACTGCTGTGTTACATCCGCCAAATCCTGAGGCAGTTTTTAAAAATATATTTAGTGACTTTTTCTCTGTTTTATTAATGACATTCATATATTCACTCACACCCAATTCATCAAATCCGTGTGATGCTATTAATGTATTTTGGTTTAAGGATTCAATACCAATTATTGTTTCTAATAATCCTGATGCACCCAATGTGTGCCCATAATATCCTTTTAAACTATTCATCGGAATTTCACTCATCTCTAATCGGCTAAAAGCAATGGCTTCCATCTCATCATTAAAGTTGGTTGCTGTGCCATGAGCAGATATATAATCAATTTCATGGGGATTAATCTTCGCTTCTTTCAACGCCGATTGCACAGATAGATACAAACCTTCACCAGTTCTAGAGGGTCCAGATATATGATTGGCATCATTACAAGAAGCTGTCCCAATCACTTCAATTGCGTTCTTCTTTTTTGTTGATGAAACCAATACACTGGCAACAGCTTCACCAATTGTAATTCCAGTCCTATTCTTAGAGAATGGTTTACAAGGCGCATCACTAATTGCTTGAAATGAGGTGAATCCTGACAAAATAAATTCTGTAACCAAGTCGCCGCTTACAATTACAACATCATCATACACTTTTGATTTTATCATACGCTCTGCAATAGCCACAGCTAATATTCCAGAAACGCAAGCATTTGAAACGACAATTGCTTCATGTTGAAAATTAAAAAATGACTGAATATTTTTCCCTAATTCTGATAAGTAAGCTCTTTTCTTATCTTGATAAAATTTAGATTCTGGAGAGAGAACATCAACGTTACCCTTAGTTGTAGCAAGTATCAAACCTGTTTTATCAGTAATTTTTAAATTTGATTTCTTGATAATATCATTTACCGATAGTAACATCATCTTTTCTAGGGTGGTGTATTTACTTACATCTCCAATTTCAGAAAACAATTCATTTACTTTTTCTTTATCAACAATTGAACTATAATAATCATCTCCATTTTCTCTTTGGTGCTTTTTAATTCCTGATTGAGAATTTTTAAGCTGTTCAAAGTTAGATTCAGAATCAAACCCCAAAGAAGAAATTATATGATGATATGTAATGTATGACTGTCTCATCTCCTATTTCATCAACCCTTCTTTCTTTTTCCACGCTTCGAAAAAAGGCGGAAGTGTCAATGCTAATTCATCCTCTAAATTCACAAAAACTTGCACAGTTCTACCAATACAAGCTACTTTTCCTTCAGGGTTAAAAATCTTATATGTAAAAATCATTTTTGCAGATTTACAATCTTCAAAAGTAGTTTCTATAGTTGCTATATCACCATATTTTAAAGGGAGTTTATGCTTTGTCGTCGATTCAATTATGGGTGTTACATAACCATTAGTCTTAACATCTAAATAGGACAACCCATGTTTTCTACCAAAAGATTCTCGTCCTTCTTCAAAGTAGGAAATGTAATTTCCGTGCCACACAATTCCGAGTGGATCGGTTTCATTAAACCTAATTCTTATCGTTGTAGTTTCTCTAATAGTCATAATCAAACTGCATTTTTAACTTTGTCATAATAAATCGAAATAAAGATCATAGATAAAAAGAACAATCCTAATAAACTTATTTCTGGTACAATATCGGCAAACTCACCATTTCTAATAATTACATCATAAAACCCATTTAGTCCCCAATTCATCGGAGATAGTTTTGCCACTACTTGCATCAATTCTGGCATTGCAAAAACCGGAATCCACACACCTCCTATAGCAGCTAAAATAACTACTGATGTAGCTCCGAATGGCGCTGACTGTTCTGGTGTATTTGCCAATGTGCCTAATAGAATTCCAACTCCGATTGCTGCTAATCCAGAAAATAACGCTACAATAAATAATAACCAATAGCTCCCGTTAATAGAGAATTCTGGCAATCCTAAATGTGGAAACACATAAAAACCAACCAATAACATCAACAAAAATTGCAGTAAGCAAACTGCCAAATACACAAATACTTTTCCGAATACAGAAGTTGCATACGATATGGGACTTGTTTTTAATCGTACAAAAGTACCTTGATTTTTTTCGGCAACTACATTAATTGATAATGGGATGATGATAAAGAAAATAGCAAACAATGCCCAAGCAGGCACATTATGTTGTACTGAATTAGGTTTAATATCCACATTGTTCTTTTGCGGATTCATTTCTAAAAAAGTAAACAATTCTCCCGAACTAAAATTGACTTCATCTATTTCTAGCTCATCTTGAAAAGCTTTGTAAACAGCTTCTGTCTCTAATTTGGAAACCATTTTATCAATGGTGCTTTTTACGCCATTTTTAAAGGAGCTTTGTGCAGCAGGGTCAAAATACATCCTTATTTGCTGTGGACTTATCTCAATATTTTCTTTTGTTGATTCCTCCTCCACTCCTAACTCTTCCAACACCTCAGCAACATTTTGTGAAACTTTAGTGTTGAGATTTTTAGTAAGGTTTTCTGGAATAACAATTGCCAATTGATAATCACCTTTCAACACCAAATCATTTGCTAAAGCCTCATCAATAGTAACTCCTTCAATAGTTCTTACAATCTCAAATGAATCATTTTTATGTAAATTTTCAATAATAGACGAAGACAATTCATCCTTATCATTGTCAATTAGGATGATTGGAATTTGAACATCAGCATTTCCAACAAATGCACTATTTTGAATTAATGTTACAGTAATTAACAAAACCAATGGCATGATAAATAAGATTGCCAATCCGCCCAAATCACGTTTGAGTAACAAAAATTCTTTATATGTAGCTATGATTAATTTATACATAATCTCGTAATTCGCCACCTGTTAAATCCAAATACACTTCTTCTAATCTTTTGGCACCATCTACAGAATTAATCAATTCATTAGGAGTGCCTTTAATAATAACTTTACCGCTATCTATAATCGCAACTTTTGAACAAAAATCTTGTGCTTCGCTCATATGATGTGACGTATAAATAATCGTTGCACCATTATCATTCAACTTTTTTAAATGTTTCATAATCACATTTTTAGATTGCACATCTACACCTACTGTGGGCTCATCTAAAAATAATATTTTTGGTTGATGTAAAATTCCTGCAATTAAATTCACACGGCGTTTCATACCTCCCGAAAAAGTTTTAATTCGCTTGTGAGAAAAGGGGGTTAAACCTAAACTATCTAAAGAATCATCAATGTTCTTTTTTAATTTCTTTCCCTTTAATCCATACATCGCACCGAAATACAATAAGTTTTCATATGCTGTTAATGTTGGGTACAAAGCATATTCTTGTGGCACTACACCAATTAAATATTGGAGCTTCTTTTTGTGATCCCTAAAATTTAACTCATTGATACTTACACTTCCTGATGTTGGTTTCAGCAAACCACATAACATAGAAATGAGGGTTGTTTTACCTGCACCATTAGGACCTAACAAACCAAATATTTCTCCTTCTTCGATTTTTAAATCTAAGTCTTCAACAGAATAAAAATCTGTTCCCTTATATTTTTTTGATATGTGATCAATTATAATCATGAACTATCGAATCGCTCTTTTTAATTTTTTAAAAAATACTTCTTCCATATCTGCTATATTTTCTAGTTGTATAGCGATATCATTATAGGCATCATTCTTTGCTGATCGATTTTTATAAATACGTGATGCATCCACAGCAAAGTCTCGCCAAGTATCACCAATTACAGTCATCTCATTTGATAAATCATATAATTTAGTGTTCTCTAAAATTACACTAGCTTCTTGTAAAAATGCTGCAAAGATATAACGAAAACCACCGCCTCCTGTACCAATCTCTTCTTGCATCCTAACAATTTGCCCTAAATAATGATTTGCTTTTTTAACGCCCTCTTTCTTTGGCCACTTACGGATTTTCTTTGCAGTAAATCGCATCCCCTTTACACCAACAATCGGAATTGGAGCCAACATATCTTTACACGTATGTTTAATTCCTTTGATTATTGCCTTCTTTAAATCTAACTCTTTTGGAAAATCAACTGGATAATAAATATGTCCCTTTGGAGCAAAAGCACCTTTAGCAAAACGTACTTTCTCTAACTCTTTTGAAGTAAGAGTAGAAACATTTTCCATAATTGGGTCACTAATTAAATAAGTATCCTCTTGCTTACCATATACAATTAAATTGTGCGCATTAAAATGAAAACGATATTCTTCTGGGAAATAGCTTAAATTAAAAACTCCTACTTGCAAACCAACAGGATTGTCATTCTTTAGGTTTTCATCTAATCTTAATTGAGCTTGAGCAGGGTTTTTAAATTTTTCTCTTTTTATTTTGATTCCAACTCGTTTGGCAAAACGGTTAAAAATTTGCCCCGGCATCACTCTATACGTAATTGCTGGTGCGTGATTCACTTTTAAAAATGGAATATAACAATATAACAACCCAGAACCAATACCAAAAACCAATGGTTCGCTTACATCGTATCCGTTAAATTTCATCAAATTAGAAACAACTCCATTTTCGCAATGTGCAGTTTGATGATGTGTAAAATTAATTTCCATATTCTATATCTTTTAATTGATTGATGGAAATTTCAAATAAATCGGCATATTTTTTTAATTTTTTTTCTGATAGCTTATGAAATACTTTTACCTTTAAATGTCTTTTTACACGCCATGACCAAAACCCTACATAACTTGCCAAAATTGGAATATCCATTTTGTTCAACTCCATGTAATATTCTATTGGGCTTGTCTCTTTATTTAATACTCTCTGTTTCGCTTTCTCTGCCCTTTCTTGAATTTCTTCGATGGCATTGTCTAAAGCAATTTTCTTTGGATCCCAACCCGTACTCTTACCCGTAACATAATTCCCCTCGGTATCAGTAGCATAATACAACTCATTAAAATTAGAAGGATCATCGCTTCCTCTGTCTTGTGGAATATCGCTTTTTTTCATTTCAATTTATTTTACTTCTCTTATAAACAAATTCAATTCACAAGATAATAATTCTTTCTCTTCATCAGTAATTTTACAACTTAGAGTACAAATGGTATAATCATCTGCATCGAAGCGAGAAACCAATTGAGCATCGGCCATTATGGTAGTTCCAACTTTTGCACAGGCATATAGCTGTACAGACTTAATTGTGCTGATAAATCCAATCAATTTTGTCCCCAAGCCTTCAAGATCGTCATCTTCAAAATAACTTTTACCAACAATAGATGAGCAAGTTTGAGCAGCACACTCTACCAAACCAATTTCATTAAACAAATCATCTTCAACAAAAACATTATCTGATTTAATGTGAAAGGATGTTGAAACATGTTCTTCTCCTATACTTAAAACTTTATCAACCATTAAAAAAGGAGCTCGATGTGGTAGAAATTTACTGATATCTAATTTGCTAACATCAACCATTATTGGCAATTACAGTTTTCATTTGCCCAAAGGCGATAACTTCTTTGTTTTTATTAAGCACTTCTATCTCAACAAGTGTTATCCCTAAAAATTCTTGAAGAATATTAACCTTTGTCGTAATTGTCTCACCAACTTTTGGAAGTTTTATAATTTCTATTTTTTTGATAGAACCAATATATCCTGTCGGAGCCTCCTCTCCTCTCAAAAAGAAATCATAACCTGTGTGTAATGCTACAGTCTGCGCCATATTCTCAATTAAACCTGGTTCTGACAATTTATCATTTAAAAAAAAAAGATTTTCCTTTTTTACCGTAAACAAAGAAGTTACGTCTAATTTTGAAAATGACACCAAGGTATCAACCATCACAAAAGGAAACTTTTGAGGTATTAGATGACCTATATTGATAATTGGATTTTCAATAGTATTCATTTAGCAGACAGTTAACAGCGCGTAAGAATATAGAAAACGAGCACTTTCTGGTACAGATAATAAAATTTTATCGCCTTTTTTTAATTTACCAGAATTTGATAACTCTTCTAACATCATGTAAATTGAGGCTGAACCAACATTACCAACGCGATCTAGATTCATAAACCAATTATCCCAAGGAATTTCTACTCCTTGTTTAATCATTTCTTCGTGTAGTTTATCTTTGAAAAAATAGGATGATATATGTGGTAAATAATAAGTAATATCTTCTGGTTTTACATTGTGCTTTTCAATGGATTTTTTTAAACTATCAACTCCTTTTACAAGAATATTTACACTTAATAATTTTACATCTTGTTTTACTGCTAAAACCGATTCTTTGCTCCAAGCTTCTGATGGATATTCTGTCCATGATTTTAATTCTCCGTTTTCTAGTTTATCACTACCAGCATACATACAGGCCTCTAATTCACTAGCATACGAGTAGCCTTCCATCCATTCAATTTTTAATGGTTGCTTTCCTTTTGGCTCACTTTCTAATAGAAAGGCACCTGCTCCATCAGACAACATCCAACGCAAAAATTCTTTATTAAAAGCTAATATTGGTCTTTCTTTTAATTCTTTAAGATGTGATATTTCATCTTCGAATATCGTAGATTTTAACCAAGATGAAAATCGCTCAGAACCAGAACAAACAGCATTATTAACCTGATTAGATTTTACAGATAAATATCCATACTTTAAGGCATGCATGCTAGAACAGCAAGCACCAGAAGGTGAATTTAATTCTAAATTTCCATTTTTTAAATGTCCATGAACCATAGCTGCATGCGATGGTAAAATTTGATCTGGACTCGAAGTGCCACAAGACAAAAGTTCTATATCTTCTTTTTTAAAATCTTCATCACACAATAATTCAATAGCTTTTTCTGCAAGTTGAGCATTTGTATGTGTCCAATCACCATTATCATCAATGGCGTAATATCGTGTCTTAATTTGATTATTTCGTAGAACTAATCTTCTCGCTTTCGATTCTTGCCCATTGATAACTCCTAGCTTAGCTTCCATCTCGTCATTGCTAATAGGGTTATTCGGTAAGTATTTCGAAATTCTGGTAATATAAACTTCTTTCATTCTAGTCGGCTAGCTCTTTTTAATTTGTACTGAAGAAAAATACTTTTTGTCCTTATTTATTTTTCCAATTAATGGGACGTAAGTTAGCAAAAATAATACAAAAACGATAGGTGCAATGAACCAAATTGCGAACATTAAATACCTGCTAAACATCATAACTAATGACCTTCTTTCTGCTCCTTTTGCCCTCCCTTTATTATGTATAAAATTTGCCCATTTACTAAAAATAACATTGGCTCTTTTATCAACTAAAACCAAAAAGGGTTTGATTTTTATAGCGCCTAGATCCAATAAATTATTTTGCATTGCATCATATTTACCTAGTAACAAATGATTTAAAACAACAGGGCTAAACTTAGTTGATTCATCAATATCTTTTTGTGATACTCCTGGTTTAGGAAAAAATCCCATAAAACGTTTGTTCTTATCTCCATTAAACATCCAATGCACAATGGTAATAACACTTATATGGTTGATATGCCTATCTACTAAAGCAATGTGCCCAACCAAATTAGCATTGTTAGCAACCAACAATCGTTTTACTTTTTCTTGCGCTTGAATCCACATATTTCTAGCTCCAATCAATGTAATAATCGGAGTGTCTTTAAGTAATTCTTTAGCAACACCATTTTTTAAAAATGAATTTATTGGAATTGCTGGTGATAAATACCAAACTTGATATGCTAAAATGACCAAATCATATTTTTGCTTTAAAACAGAATTATCTAAGTCAGCTAGTTCAGATGGTATTTGTAAAAATGTTTCTGGAAAAGTATCATAGAACTCATTTTTTGTCCATGGAAAAGGAAAGTCTTCTTTGAGTTTTATTTCGTAAAAAGATACATTAACTTCCTCAGAACTCTCTAAATCTTTGGTGACATTTTTAGCAATTTCTAATAACTGGCCTGATTGTGAGTAATAAACGACAAGAACATTCTTCATTTAGCTATTGATTTATCTAAAATGAAAAGTAGTCATTTTATTTGGATTCATAAAGAGATTGAATCGCAAATTTTAATTTGAAGGCTTATCCCAAAAATCAAAATAATTAAACCATTGATATGGATATTTTTTTAAGACATCTTCGATACTCTCGGTATATTTTTTTAATAAGTCTTGTGCATCTCTATTTTTAAATTTTGCTTCTCGTGCATACAAATGATAATGCTTATTGGCTTCTTTCATTACATAAACAAAAATAACTGGGGCTTTAATTCGTGACCCTAATAAGAAAGGTCCTGCGGGGAATTTAGCTTCTTTTCCTAACAATGTTTCGGTCAAAGTTTTATTTCCTTCAAAATAACGATCGCCAGTAAAACAAATCAATTCATTATTACTCAAGGCATTGTTAATTTTGAAAATATGAGACATGTCAGGTTCAATAACTATAAACTTAATACTAGACTTAATAGATACACTTTCTAAATATTCTTTGATAGCTAGACGTTCATTATCTGTAGTCACCAAATTAATTTGCGAATCAATATCAACTTCGCTAAAAAAATATTCGGCAATTTCAAAATTGCCAACATGGGCACTGATTAAAATTCCACCTTTTTTTTCTTTAAGTAATTCTTTGATTGCTTCACCTCCATCATGGTCATAAGTAAAGCGATTATTTAAACCTGAAGAAATTGCAACTTTATCAATTAGAGTCTGCCCAAATACAAAAATATTTCTATAGGCTTTAAAAAAACTTTTCAATTTTGAAAACCCTAAACGTTTATGAAAAAAGTAAAAACTCGTTTTTGTCCCTTTGAGAGAGAATATGAAAAAGTAAAACGACACAAATGAAAGTAACACATAAGCCGCTCTAATTCCAAGATAGTTTATGAAGAAAATAAATATTTTATAGCCTAGAACTAGCCCTTTAGATTTGCCTTCCCACTGTGCCATAAAAAAGAAGTTTAATTAACTTTCCTATCAATTAAATCATAAAAATTTTGCAAAGTAATAACATCAACAAAGTCGTCAGCATCTAATTTTACTCCAAAATTTGACTCTACAGACACTACTAAATCTACATAATCTAAACTATCTAACTCTAATGTGTCTTTTAAATTAGCATCACCGGTAATATCTTCATTCTCTACTTCAAATTCTTCTTCAAGAAATTCATTCACCTTACTAATAATAGAACTTTTATCCATCTGTACTTTGATATTTTTTTATAACAATTGCTGAGTTTGTTCCTCCAAACCCAAAAGAATTCGACAAAAATACATCAATATTTTTATTTAATGTTTGTCGCACTAAATTTAATTTTTCTGAATCTTCATCACACTCCTCTAGATTAATATTTGGTGCGATAAAAGAATGCTCCATCATTAACATTGAATAGATTATTTCACTTGCTCCAGCCATCCAACATTCATGACCTGTCATTGATTTTGTTGAACTCACATAAGGAAATATTTTGCCAAATACATGATGAATTGCTTTTGCTTCATTCTGATCACCAACAGGAGTTGATGTTGCATGCGCATTGACATAATCAATATGAGATGCATCCATCTTTGCTTGCTTTAATGCTTTTAACATAGCTCTGCTCGGACCATCTACATTAGGGGTAGATATATGCTCACCATTTGATGAAAAACCATAGCCTAAAACTTCTCCTAAAATTGGCGCTCCTCTTTTAATTGCCGATTCATAGCTTTCTAAAACCAAGGTTGCTCCTCCTCCACTTGGCACTAAACCATCTCTGTTTTTATCAAAAGGTCTTGATGCTTTTGAAGGATCATTTTCTCTAACAGAAAAAACACCTAAACCATCAAAACTTGCCATGGCATATTTATTTATCTCCTGGGCTCCACCACAAATAATACAATCTTGCAAACCACTTTTAATTAAATGAAAACCCAATCCAACTGAGTGTGAGCCACTAGCACAAGCGGCACTTATTGTTAAGTTGATTCCTTTTAAATTGAAAATAGTTGCCAAATTCATGGTAACGGTAGAGTTCATATTTTGAAAAATAGCACCTGAACCTACTAAAGTTGTATCACCTTTGTCACGAACTTTATCGTTTGTTTCAACTACCGATTTTGCGGTACTATCATTTCCATATAAAATTCCGACTTCATTTTTAAGCAAAAACTCTTCGTCAATATTGGCATTTTTTAGAGCTTCGAGCGTAGCTATATAGGCAAACTCCGACTCTTCTCCCATACTAATACGCTCGCGTCTCGAAAGTAGTTTTTTTAAGTTGGGCTTTGGCACCGAACCTGTTAATGCTGATCGATAACCAAACGCTTCTCTATCGGCATCTAAAATAATTCCTGATTTACCAGCATACAAAGATTCTTTTACTTCTTGCAGGTTTACACCCAAGCAAGAATAAATTCCCATTCCTGTTATTACTACTCTACTCATTTAGTTATGAATAAATTCCCCCATTAATATTGATAATTTCACCCGTGATATACGATGCTTTTTTTGATGCTAAAAATGCCACTAAATCAGCCACTTCTTCTGCTTCGCCAAAACGGTTCATCGGAATCATTTTCTTTAGTTCTTTTTCATCCAAACTTGCTGTCATATCAGATTTTATAAAACCTGGAGCTACTGCATTCACAGTAACCTTTCTTTTTGCAACTTCTTGTGCTAGTGCCTTTGTTGCTGCAACAATTGCTCCCTTTGCAGCAGAATAATTGGTTTGTCCTGCTGTTCCTTTAACTCCAGAAACCGAAACCATATTTACAATACGCCCATAACGGTTTCGCAACATTTTTTGAATCACATGATTGGTTACATTAAAGAACCCATTAAGGCTTGTATTGATCACAGAATCCCAATCTTGTTTTGGCATCCACATAAACAAACCATCTTTGGTAATACCTGCATTGTTTACCACAACTTCTATAATAGCATCAGGATTTTTTTCTTGCCATGTATTTAAAGTGCTCTTCACTTCATCAGCTTTAGAAACATCAAATTGTAATATCTCACCTGTATTTCCATTTTCTTCTACCAATGCTAAAGTTTTATTCGCAGCATCTTTATTAGAATGATAATTAATGAGGATATGATAGTCTGACTCTTGTGATAGTTTATCGCAAATTGCACTACCAATTCCTCTAGACCCCCCTGTTATTAAAGCACATTTCATGTGTATCTATTTATTTTCTTCTAACTCGATTTCTACAAAACTTTCAGCATTGATATACCAAGTATCATTCAATAATTCACCTTTTGTATTAACAAAACCCCATTTCTTTTTATAACCAACTCGTGCTAATTTATTCTCAAATCCTTTTGATTGAGCTACCATAAAATTAAAACTTTTAGCAGAAATAATATACTTGTCATCAATAATCAAATCACCACTTGTATTAATAAAACCCCAAAGTTTATTTGGTTTTATTGGTGCATAACCCTCCTTGCTAAAAATTTCGGCATCTTTATATTGCTCAGCAATAACCATTTCACCACTCTCATTTATAAAACCCCAAAGTTTGTTACTCATAACTGGAGCCAATCCGTTGCTAAATCTTTTTACCTTTTTATAAGCTGGTTGGATTACCCATTTTCCAGATCTATCAATAAATCCAACTTTCTTCTCGGCATTCATAGCATAGGTTAAATTCTCTCCGTCAGTAAAATCCCAAATTTTTATGGCTCCATCAACTTTTGTAAAAGTTCCGTTAATCATCAATCCATAAGCATCATCCTTTTTAACTTTTGCAACACCTTGTGACATATACCCTACTTCTTGATAAATAGGTGCTATTACTTCTTTGCCCGTATTATCTACTAAGCCCCAAGATTCTCCCAACAACACTTTTGCTGTACCATTTTTGAACTTTAAAACTTTCTTGTACTTAGCTTTTGCTAGAACTTCTCCTTTTGGGTTCATCAACCCAACCAAACCGTTTTGTCTAAAAAAGGCAACGCCATCAACAAAATCAAAAACCTTATCTGATTCTTGTAAGGTAACTTCTTCTCCTTTTTTATTGATATACATCCACTTTTTTCCATCAGCAACTACTGCTATTCCAGAATTAAATCCTTTTACTTTGTCGTATTTGGCATCAATTACCATTTCGCCACTACTATCAACAAAGCCCCATTTATCTCCATTAAACACACCAGCTAATCCATCAGAAAAACTAATAGCTCCTTTATAAGTTGGTTCAATCAGCCAACTACCGTCTTCATTAATGAAACCAAACTTTTTATCTTGATTTACAACTGCTGCTCTTTGAGCAAATATTGTTTGACATAACAATGCCGTAACTAATACTAAAACTATCTTTTTCATCTTTATATGTTTTAAATTAATAATTGATTCAATCTATTTTCATTAAAAACTCTTTGACATTATTTACATAAGGATACATAATAACATCTTCTTTAAACACCGGAACAATAGCTCGGATTTGATTGTACAGCTCAGATGTTTTTGTTGAAATTTTATCCTGAACTCCTAAATATTCTATTGCCTGTATAACAGTAATCAATTCAATTGCAACTACCTCAAAAGCATTCTCAATTACTTTTTTGGTGATTAATGCTGCGTTGGTTCCCATACTTACAATATCTTGATTGTCATTGTTATTTGGAATACTGTGTACATACATTGGGTTAGACAAAGTTTGATTTTCTGCAGTCGTAGAAGTTGCTGTAAATTGAACCCCTTGCATCCCGAAGTTTAAACCTAATGTTCCAAGATTTACAAACGGAGGTAAAATATCATTCAATTTATGATTTAGTAAATAATTTAATTGACGCTCAGACAGCATACTCAATTTAGTCACCACCAATTTCAATTTATCCATTTCTAAAGAGATATAATCTCCATGAAAATTACCACCATGATATACATGTTTCTTTTCTACATCTACAATTGGGTTGTCGTTAGCAGAGTTCACTTCTTCAATCATTATTCTTTTAACACCTTTCAAAGTGTCTAGAACAGGTCCTAAAATTTGTGGTACACAACGCAAAGAATAATACTCTTGCACTTTATCTTTAAAAATAGAAGTACCATTACCGTTGCCACTATACAAATAATCTTCTCTGCTTTTAGTCAACTTACTATCCGATAATGCTTCGCGCATTATTTTTGCAATTTTCTGCTGCCCCTTATGTTTTTTGGTTTGATTTAGTTCTACTGACAAATGATCGTCATAGGCACATACAATCTCATTAATTGCCACTGAACAATCAATCATCCAGCTTAATAGTTTTTGAGAATAAATGGTATTTACAATTCCGATACCTGTCATAACAGATGTCCCATTCATCAATGCCAATCCTTCACGAATAACCACTTTAATTGGTGATAAATTTTCTATTTCAAAAACTTCTGAAGTCGGTGTTAATTTACCTTTATAAAATACTTGCCCCTCTCCAATTAAGACCAATGCTAAATGTGCCAATTGCACCAAATCGCCACTAGCACCAACACCTCCATGAGAATAGATTAACGGAATAATATCTCTATTAATCAACTCAATCATTAATTCAACTACTGAAGGATGAACTCCAGAATTTCCTAAACAAAGTGTATTTAATCGTGCTAACATTGCAGCCTTCACATACTTAGCCTCTAAAGGTTCTCCAGTACCTGAAGCATGACTACGAATTAAGTTGTATTGGAGTTGTAAACGGTCAGCGTCTGCAATTTTATATTGTGCCATAGGACCAAACCCTGTATTAACACCATAGATAACTTTATTCTCAGAAAACTCTTTTAAAAATTGGTGGCTTTTGTTTACTCTTTCAATAATTGATTGGCCTAATTCAATCTTATCATTCTTAAAAAGAACCTTATAAAAGTCAGAAAGCTCTAACTCTTTTTCTATTATCAGCATATATCTGTTTAATTAGTTGGAACCTTTAATTTCTTAAAGGATTTTCGTATTTTTACTAAACAAATTTACCAATTTTTATTTTATAAATACAAATTAATTATGATTGAAGAAAATGTAGATGTTCTTGTAATTGGAGCAGGACCATCAGGCTGTGTTTCAGCATCTTATTTAAAGAACAATAATGTCAATGCTAAAATTGTTGAAAAGGCACAATTCCCAAGATATGTAATTGGAGAAAGTCTTTTGCCCAGATGCATGGATCATTTTGAAGAGGTAGGACTCTTAGATTGTCTAATTGAACGTAATTATGAAAAAAAATCTGGAGCTAGATTTCTAAGTAAAGACATCGTATGTAATTTTGACTTTAGTAAAAAGCACGGAGAAGGTTGGGATTGGACTTGGCAGGTACCTCGTGATGATTTTGATAATACACTGGCAATTGAGACACAAAAAAAAGGGGTTGTTATTGATTTTGAAAGTGAAGTGATTGATGTTTCTTTTAATGGATCAAACTCTAAAATAACAGTAAAAGACAAAGATGGAAATCTTAAAATTATCAATGCTAAATTTATTATTGACTCTAGTGGTTACGGCCGTGTATTGCCGAGACTTTTAGATTTAGACATCCCTTCTAAACTTCCAGACCACTCCTCTATTTTCACACAAGTAAAAGATGTAAATCGCCCAGAAGGAACAGAAGGAACACTAATTACTTTTGATGTGATTGATACTGACACTTGGTTATGGATGATTCCTTTTTCTAACGGAAATACAAGTATTGGTTTTGTAAGCAAAACTGGGTTTATTAATTCTTATAAAGGAACACCAACAGAACGTTTGTCTAAAATGATGAAACTATCAGATTACTATTATGAGCGTTTTAAAGATGTTGATTATTTATTTGAACCAATTGTGATTGAGAATTTCTCGAAATCAGTGAAACAATTATATGGTGATGGCTATGCCTTGACAGGTAATAGCTCAGAATTTTTAGATCCTGTATTCTCATCGGGAGTTACTTTTGCTACAGAATCGGGTTTGCTTGCAGCTAAATTAGCCTGTAAACAATTACAAGGAAAGTCAGTAGATTGGGAAAAAGAATATACGGGGTATATTGCTGAAGGTGTAGCTGTATTTTCATCGTATGTTAATGAATGGTACACGGGTAATTTGCAAAAACTGTTTTTTGCTAGACCAGAAAATCCTGAAATAAAAAAACAGATATGCGCTGTATTAGCTGGGTATGTTTGGGATAAAACAAATCCGTTTGTTACTAAACACGACCGAATCATAAAAACGGTTGCTCATGTAATTGATATGGAGCAAGAGGCGAAGTGAATATGATTATTCTTCGCGATGCACTATGCCAATAGAAAAAGCAGGGGTGCAAACTGATATATAATCACAAGGTTCATCAAACGGGTTGGAATACTGAACTCTAACTCCTTTACTAAGTTTTATAGATTGTCCTTTTTCAAGTATCACAATTTTACCATCAATATTAAATTGTTTTTTCCCTTTAATGATGTATGTATATTCATCAAATTCTGGGATTTGAAAAGGTTCACTCCATCCTGCAGGAGCTACCATATGTGCCAAACTCAATTCTGGATCGGAATCTGTTGTATAACCAAAATGCTCTTCAATCAACTTACCATCAGTAGTTGGAATAACAAATGGAGATTTTTGAATTGTGTATTTTTTAGACATACTTACTAGAATTTTTGATTCACTTTATATTGAAAAACACTTCACTATTCAAACCAAATAGTCATCGATTTGAGCTTAGCCATTTCAGGGATTTGTTCTAGCTGAACTTTATCTGTACTAAACGGATTTATTCCCAATTCTTTTTTATCAATCGTAATTGTAGCGTTCAATTCATCAATGTATAAAGTAGCCGAAGACAAGGTTGTTTCCACTTTATTAATCATATAATGCAAATTCACATCTTTAAATTGCGATGTTAATGCTAACTGTTTTTCAGTCTTAAATTGATTATCAAAAACATCAACATATTTAATTGTTGATGATGAATCTTGCGAAGTTTTTGGAACAAGCGTTAATAAATGTTTTCCTTCTTTAGAGTAAATCAGGTATTCATCATTATCACCTTTAAATTTAGATTCTCCATCTCCTAAAGCGCCTTCACTTATATGACTCACAATAGAATCATTTGCAAAAATCATTTCAATATCACTTACTTTGTCTGTACTAGAAATTAAACCTACCCTATTCTTTTCTATCAAAAAAGCATTCTCATTTGTACATTGTACAAAAAATAATGACACCAAAATAACCGCTAAATAAATTTTATTCTTTTTCATATGTTCAGGTAGTTTGTGATTGTTAAAATTGAACGATACAAATCTAAGATTATTTCATGTTTAAGCAGAATATTCTTATTAATTTTTTATTGAATAATTCCTATTTAAGTACCTTTGCCCATATTTTAAGAATTTTGGATAAACAAACAAAAAAATTAGTTGACAATGGTTCTATGCTTCCATTGATGGAAGAGTTTTATACCATTCAAGGAGAAGGGTCACATACAGGTACAGCTGCATATTTTATAAGAATTGGTGGCTGTGATGTTGGATGCCACTGGTGCGATGTAAAAGAAAGTTGGGATGCAGACTTGCACCCACCTACTAACATTGATTTGATTGTTGGCAATTCTAAAAAATATGCAAAAACTGTGGTTATTACAGGTGGCGAACCATTAATATGGAATATGTCTCCATTAACTACAGCTCTTCAAAACCAAGGACTTAAAACACATATTGAAACTTCTGGAGCATATAAATTATCTGGTGCTTGGGATTGGATTTGTTTATCGCCAAAGAAAACAAAATTACCAGTAGCTGAAATCTATGAACATGCGCACGAATTAAAAATGATAGTGTATAATAAAAATGATTTTAAATTTGCCGAAGAACAAGCTGCTAAAGTTTCTAAAGATTGCCAATTGTTTTTACAACCAGAATGGAGCAACAGAGAAAAAATGACTTCTTTAATTGTTGACTATGTGATGAAACATCCTGAATGGAAAATTTCTTTACAAACACATAAGTATTTGAATATTCCCTAGAATGATTTTTTGATTTTATTCTTTTAATCTAGAATCTACCAAACTAAAAACACGCTCAAATTGTTCTTCTAATCCCATATCAGAATTATCTATCTCAATGGCATCATCAGCTTTTTTTAATGGAGAATCTAATCGAGTAGAATCAATATAATCTCTAGACTCTACATTTTTAAGAACACGCGCATAAGTAACATTTTCATCTCCTCTATCTAGCAATTCTTTGTAGCGTCTCTTTGCTCTTTTATCTGCCGATGCTGTCATAAAAAATTTAATATCAGCATTAGGAAAAACAACGGTACCAATATCTCTACCATCCATTACAATTCCGCCATTTACACCCATTGCTTGCTGCTGTTCTACTAATTTAGCTCTAACCTCAGATACGGTAGAAACTTGGCTTACCATTTGAGAAACTTCTAAAGTGCGAATTTCATTCTCAACATTTTCATCGTTCAGATACACTTCAGCAAAACCTTTTGATTTATTAAATTCAAAGTGAATTTTAATGTCCTTAATTTTTGATATCAAGCCCTCATTATCAAAATTATCAGCGCTTATCAAATTATTCTTCATGGCATATAATGCAACTGCCCTATACATAGCACCAGTATCTACATAAACATAGTGTAATTTTTTAGCTAATTGTTTGGCAAGAGTGCTTTTACCAGTAGATGAAAATCCGTCAATAGCAATGATAATCTCTTTCATTTATAAGGGTTTTATTAGTAACGCTGATTTAAATTTATCAACAAACTGAAAGTGCTTGTATTTTCAGCAGGATGATATTTTGTATAGGCGTAATTTAATTTAAATCTTCCCATTTTCAAACCAAATCCTGCAGAAAATCCAGCAAAAGTTCTGATATCATCCAATTGTAATTCTTTAGCGCGTCTAAAATTATATCCCACACGTAAATTAAATCCACTCTCCGGAAACAATTCTGCACCTAAAACAAAATGTCGCATGGTATTGTCAAAAAAACTAATTTCTTCATCTATAGTTGTACCATCAATATCTGTTTCACTATTAGATGGGTTTGGCTTTGCAACATTCCATTTTTGTAAATTATCAATCGTGCCATATAATTTAATCGGTACATTCTCTACTCTATATGATGCACCCAACATAATCTCAATCGGAACTTTTTCTTGAGTACCATCAAAAGTTGTAATTTGATAACCTAAGTTACGAGCAACCAAAGTAAATACATAAGGTTGATTTTCATTTTTATACATAATCCCTAAATCAACTGCCGCACCAAAAGAAGAATAATCTTGTATTACTGAATTGATTAACTTTACGTTTGCTCCTACACTAATATTTGACCATGGAAATTTATAGGCATATCCCACAGACACTGCCATATCAAAGGCTTTAAAGGTCCCTGTTTCATTTCCATCTTCATCAGCCTCTATAAACTCACCATAATTTGCATAAATAATTCCGGCCTGAATAGTACCAAAATTTCGATTTATCATATGCGCAAAAGAAACAGATGCATAATTGATATCCGTTAAAAAATTGAGGTAATTAACACCTAGTTGATTGTCCATTTCTAAACCGATAGAAGAAGGGTTCCAAAATGGTTGATTTACATCATCAACAAGTGTTAGAACTTTACCACCTAAAGCAGATTGACGAGCAGAAGTAGGAACATTTAAAAAATTATAAACGCTCTCTCCACCAACTTGTGAAAAACCACTAATAGAAATAAATAAAAAGAGTCGTAATACTAATTTCATAAACAGCTGCAAACATAAAACTAATTTTAGAGTTAATACTAAAATTGAGTTACTATATAAACTAACGTACTAAGTTTTTATTTATTGATTTTTGGATGTACTATTTTTAGACTTATATGACGCTAAAAGTCATCAATCTCCCCTATAATTCTATGTGTATAAACAAAAAAAAAATCCTTCAACAATTAAGTTGAAGGATTTTCAGAAAAAAGGCGATGACATACTCTCCCACCGAAATGGCAGTACCATCTGCGCTGATAGGCTTAACTTCTCTGTTCGGGATGGAA
>JAQRMW010000222.1 GCA_028599075.1 Urechidicola sp.
GTATAAAAAATAAACTATTTGGCATTTGAATTACTGAAAAAATAGTGTACATTTGCACTCTCTAAAAAAGAGATGTTTAATTATAAAAACGTAAACAATAACAAATTAGTATGCCAACTATACAACAATTAGTACGCAAAGGAAGAACCAGTATAACTAAGAAGAGTAAATCGGTGGCTTTAAATTCATGTCCTCAGCGAAGAGGAGTATGTACTCGTGTTTACACAACTACACCTAAAAAACCAAACTCAGCAATGAGAAAGGTTGCAAGGGTTAGGTTGACAAACGGAAACGAGGTAAATGCATATATCCCTGGAGAAGGGCATAATTTACAAGAGCACTCGATAGTATTAGTTAGAGGAGGAAGAGTAAAGGATTTACCAGGAGTTAGATACCACATTGTACGTGGTGCATTAGATACTGCAGGTGTTGAGGGTAGAACTCAACGTCGATCTAAATACGGAACAAAACGTCCAAAGTAAATTATTAAAACTTTTAAAGAACAGACATGAGAAAAAGAAGAGCGAAAAAAAGAATTCTTTTACCAGATCCAAAGTTTAATGATCAGTTAGTTACACGTTTTGTGAACAACTTGATGTGGGATGGTAAAAAATCAACAGCTTTTAAAGTATTTTATGATGCACTGGATATCGTAGAAGAAAGAAAACAAGACGAAGAAAAATCAGCTTTAGAAATTTGGAAAGATGCTTTAACAAATGTGATGCCTCACGTAGAAGTACGTAGCCGTCGTGTTGGTGGTGCAACATTCCAAATTCCAATGCAAATTAGACCAGACCGTAAAATTTCTATGGCAATTAAATGGTTGATTTCTTATACAAGAAAACGTAACGAAAAAACAATGGCTCAAAAATTAGCAGCAGAGATTTTAGCTGCAGCTAAAGAAGAAGGAGCGGCTGTTAAGAAAAAGGTGGATGTTCATAAAATGGCAGAAGCTAATAAAGCATTCTCACACTTCAGATTTTAGGAAATGGCAAGAGATTTAAAATTTACTAGAAATATTGGTATTGCTGCACACATTGACGCAGGTAAAACCACTACTACAGAACGTATATTATATTATACGGGTGTTTCTCATAAAATTGGTGAAGTACATGATGGTGCTGCAACAATGGACTGGATGGAACAAGAGCAAGAAAGAGGTATTACAATTACTTCTGCTGCTACTACGTGTGAGTGGAAATTCCCGATTGAAAATGGAGAACCAACTCCTGAAACTAAAGGATATCACTTTAATATTATTGACACTCCGGGTCACGTTGATTTTACCGTAGAGGTAAATCGTTCATTACGTGTATTAGACGGATTGGTTTTCTTGTTTAGTGCAGTTGATGGTGTTGAACCGCAATCTGAAACTAACTGGAGACTAGCAGATAATTACAAGGTGCCAAGAATTGGTTTTGTAAATAAAATGGACCGTCAAGGTTCAAACTTTTTGGCAGTTTGTCAACAAGTAAAAGATATGTTAAAGTCTAATGCAGTGCCAATTGTTTTAAATATTGGTGATGAAGATGACTTTAAAGGTGTGGTTGATTTAGTAAAAAACCGCGCAATCATCTGGCATGATGAGTCTATGGGTGCAACATTCGATGTTGTTGATATTCCAGAAGACATGAAAGAAGAGGCTGCTAAATACAGAGCTCTCTTAATTGAAGAAGTTGCTAGTTATGATGAGAACTTATTAGAAAAGTTCATGGAAGATGAAGATTCTATTACTGAAGAAGAGGTGCATAATGCATTGCGTGCTGCAGTGATGGATATGGCAATTATTCCTATGATATGTGGATCAGCATTTAAAAATAAAGGTGTCCAGTTTTTATTAGATGCTGTGTGTCGTTATTTACCTTCTCCTACTGATAAAGAAGGAATTGTAGGTATGAATCCAGATACAGAGCAAGAAGAAATTCGCAGGCCAGATGTAAAAGAGCCATTCGCGGCTTTAGCATTTAAAATTGCAACAGACCCTTTTGTTGGTCGTTTAGCATTTTTTAGAGCATACTCTGGTCGTTTAGATGCAGGTTCTTATATATTGAATAACCGTTCTGGTAAAAAAGAGCGTATTTCTAGAATTTATCAAATGCACTCTAATAAACAGAATGCAATTGAGTATATCGAAGCTGGTGATATTGGAGCTGCTGTAGGTTTTAAGGATATTAAGACTGGTGATACAATGTCAGATCTAAAACATCCAATCATTTTAGAATCGATGGACTTCCCTGATCCAGTAATTGGTATTGCGGTAGAGCCTAAAACTAAAGTTGATGTTGAAAAGTTAGGTATGGCTTTAGCAAAATTAGCAGAAGAAGATCCTACTTTTCAAGTTAAGACAGATGAAGCATCTGGGCAAACAATTATCTCAGGAATGGGTGAGTTGCACCTAGATATCATTGTTGATAGATTAAGAAGAGAATTTAAAGTTGAAGTGAATCAAGGAGAACCTCAAGTAGAATACAAAGAAGCATTAACAAGATTAGCAGAACACAGAGAGACTTATAAAAAGCAATCTGGTGGTCGTGGTAAATTTGGTGATATTGTATTTGAAATGGGTCCTGCAGATGATGATTTTAAAGGTCCAGGATTGCAATTTGAAGATAAAATTAAAGGAGGACGTATCCCTAAAGAGTTTATACCTTCAGTAGAAAAAGGTTTTGCAGCGGCTATGAAAAATGGTCCTTTGGCTGGATTCGAAATGGACACTATGAAAATTACATTGAAAGATGGTTCGTTCCACCCTGTGGATTCTGATGCGCTTTCTTTTGAATTGGCAGCAAAATTAGGTTACAAAGCGGCAGCGAAAGCAGCAGGTGCTGTAATCCTAGAACCAATGATGAAAATGGACGTGGTAACACCTGAAGAAAATATGGGTGATATCGTAGGAGATTTAAATAGACGTAGAGGACAAGTAAATGCGATGGATGATAGAGCTGGAGCAAAAGTTGTAAAAGCTGATGTGCCTTTATCTGAATTGTTTGGTTATGTAACTACTTTAAGAACATTGTCTTCTGGTAGAGCAACATCAACAATGGAATTCTCTCACTACGCACAAACTCCTTCAAATATTTCTGAAGCAGTAATTGAAAAAGCAAAAGGTTAATTACTAAATTATATAAGATGAGTCAAAAAATTAGAATAAAATTAAAGTCTTACGATTACAATTTAGTAGATAAATCTGCTGAGAAAATCGTAAAAACTGTAAAGAGTACTGGTGCAGCTGTTAATGGTCCAATTCCATTACCAACTCACAAGAAGATTTTTACAGTGTTGCGTTCACCGCACGTAAATAAAAAATCTAGAGAACAATTTCAATTGAGTTCTTACAAAAGATTATTAGATATATATAGTTCATCATCAAAAACGATTGATGCACTAATGAAACTTGAGCTTCCTAGTGGAGTTGAGGTGGAAATAAAAGTTTAGTAACTTTTAGAATCAAAAGAAATCTTTTGATTACATGTCCGGAGCGATTGACGAAGGAAAAACGGAAAAATACATCAGGGTTGAAGTATTTTTGACCCTGTTTTTTTGAATAGTAAATAAATATTAATAATAAATTAAATTAAAATGTCTGGGTTAATAGGAAGAAAAATCGGAATGACCAGCTTATTTGATGACAATGGGAAAAACATTCCTTGTACAGTTATCGAAGCAGGTCCATGCGTTGTTACCCAAGTCAGAACCGAAGAGGTTGACGGCTACAATGCGTTGCAGCTTGGTTTCGATGACAAAAAGGCAAAAAGCTCTAATAAAGCTTTAGATGGTCACTTTAAAAAAGCAGGTACCACAGCCAAGAAAAAAGTCATTGAGTTCCAAGGGTTTGAAGAAGAGTATAAATTAGGTGATTCAATTACTGTTGAGCACTTTAACGAAGGAGAGTTTGTTGATGTATCAGCAACATCTAAAGGTAAAGGTTTTCAAGGGGTAGTTAAGAGACACGGTTTTGCCGGAGTTGGTCAAGCTACTCACGGTCAACATAACCGTTTAAGAGCACCAGGTTCTATTGGAGCTGCGTCTTATCCTGCAAGAGTATTCAAAGGAATGCGTATGGGAGGCCGTATGGGTGGAGATACAGTGAAAGTTCAAAATTTAAGAGTTTTAAAAGTAGTTGCTGATAAGAATCTACTTGTTGTTAAAGGATGTGTTCCTGGTCACAAAAACGCTTATGTAATCATTCAGAAATAATGAAAGTAAAAGTTTTAGACATACACGGAAAAGATACAGGTAGGAAAGTAGAGCTTTCAGATGATGTATTTGGAGTAGAGGTAAATGATCACGCTGTATACTTAGATGTTAAACAACATTTAGCAAATAAAAGACAGGGAACTCATAAAGCTAAAGAAAGAGCTGAGATTACAGGATCTACAAGAAAGATTAAAAAACAAAAAGGAACTGGTACTGCAAGAGCGGGATCTATCAAGTCTGGAGTTTTTAGAGGTGGAGGAAGAATATTTGGTCCTAGACCAAGAAATTACTCTTTCAAATTAAATAAGGGATTGAAGAAATTGGCACGTAAATCTGCCTTAAGTACTCAAGCAAAAGATAACAATATTATAGTCGTTGAAAACTTCAATTTTGAAGCTCCAAGCACTAAGAATTTTATCTCTGTTTTACAAGGTCTTGATCTAGAAAACAAAAAATCTTTATTTGTGTTGGGTGATTTAAATAATAATGTATATTTGTCATCACGAAATTTAAAACGAGCTAAAACTATAACTAATTCAGGTTTAAGTACTTATGAAGTTTTAAATGCTAATAAAGTTGTTCTTTTAGAAGGCTCTTTAGAAGGAATTAATCAATTATAAGAAATAGGTATCACGATGAATATTTTAATAAAACCTATTATAACGGAAAAAATGACAAATGATAGCGAGCTAAATAATCGTTATGGATTTGTTGTAGATAAGAATGCTAACAAAGTTGAAATCAAAAAAGCTGTAGAGGTAACTTACGGCGTTTCTGTTGAAGCAGTTAGAACTATGAATTATCCAGTAAAAAGAACAACGAAGTTTACAAAAACAGGTGTTGTTTCTGGAATGAAAGGAGCTTATAAGAAGGCAATAGTTCAAATAGCTGAAGGAGATAACATTGATTTTTATAGCAACATCTAATTAGAATAAAATGTCAGTTAGAAAATTAAAACCAATAACACCAGGTCAGCGTTTTAGAGTAGTAAATGGGTTCGACGCCATAACTACTGATAAGCCGGAGAAAAGTTTACTTGCTCCGAAAAAAAGATCTGGAGGTCGAAACAACAGTGGGAAAATGACCATGCAACACATAGGTGGTGGTCATAAACAAAGATATCGTATCATCGATTTTAAAAGAGATAAGTCTGGTGTTCCAGCAACTGTAAAATCAATTGAGTACGATCCTAACCGTACAGCTTTTATCGCTTTATTAGTTTATGCTGATGGAGAAAAGAGATATGTGATTGCTCAAAACGGATTAAAAGTTGGTCAAAAAGTAGTATCAGGTGAAGCTGTTGCTCCAGAAATTGGAAATGCAATGTCTCTTGGTAACATGCCTTTAGGAACAACAATTTCTTGTATAGAATTACGTCCAGGTCAGGGTGCTGTTATGGCGCGTAGTGCTGGTTCATTTGCTCAGTTAATGGCAAAAGAAGGAAAATATGCCACGGTAAAATTACCATCAGGTGAAACAAGATTAATCTTGTTAACATGTATGGCAACTATCGGAGTTGTATCTAATTCTGATCACCAATTATTAGTATCTGGTAAAGCAGGTAGAACAAGATGGTTGGGTAGAAGATCTAGAGTTAGACCAGTTGTGATGAATCCAGTCGATCACCCAATGGGTGGTGGTGAAGGTAAATCTTCAGGAGGACATCCAAGATCTAAAAACGGAATTCCTGCTAAAGGATTCAAGACTAGATCTAAGACTAAAGCGAGTAATAAGTATATTTTAGAACGTAGAAAAAAATAATAAGATATGGCACGTTCATTAAAAAAAGGACCTTACGTTTTCCATAAGTTGGAAAAGAAAATTTTATCGAATGTTGATTCAGGTAAAAAATCAGTTATCAAAACATGGTCAAGATCATCGATGATAATTCCTGATTTTGTGGGTCAAACAATAGCTGTTCATAACGGACGCCAATTTGTACCAGTATATATTACTGAAAACATGGTTGGTCATAAATTAGGAGAGTTTTCACCAACACGTTCTTATAGAGGGCATGGTGCTGACAGAAAAAATAAAGGTAAAAAATAGTAGGTAATCATGGGAGTTCGAAAAAAATTAAGAGCACAACAAATTAAGGAAGAGAAAAAGCAGTTAGCTTTTGCTAAACTTACAGGTTGTCCTACATCACCAAGAAAAATGCGTTTAGTTGCAGATTTAATTAGAGGAGTTGAAGTTGAAAAAGCACTTCAAATCTTAAAATTTAATGCAAAAGAAGCTTCAATTAATCTTGAAAAATTATTGTTATCTGCCATTGCAAACTGGCAAGCTAAGAATGAAGATGCAAGTATTGAAGATGCGAATTTATTTGTAAAAGAAATTTTCGTTGATAGCGCAGGTATGTTAAAAAGATTGAGACCAGCACCACAAGGACGTGCTCACAGAATTAGAAAACGTTCTAATCACGTGACTTTAGTGTTGGGTAATAAAATTGTTCAAAGCAAATAATCAAAGTAGAATGGGACAAAAGACAAATCCAATAGGAAATCGTTTAGGAATTATCAGAGGATGGGAATCTAACTGGTATGGTGGAAATGACTATGGCGATAAATTAGCTGAGGACGATAAAATAAGAAAGTACGTACGTGCTAGATTATTTAAAGCAAGTGTATCTAGAGTAATTATTGAGCGCACACTTAAACTTGTAACCGTTACTATCACTACTGCAAGACCTGGTATTATTATCGGTAAAGGCGGACAAGAGGTAGACAAGTTAAAAGAAGAGCTTAAGAAAATTACAGGGAAAGAAGTTCAAATTAACATATTTGAAATTAAACGTCCTGAGTTAGATTCACATTTAGTAGCAGCAAGTATTGCGCGTCAAATTGAAAGCCGAATTTCATATAAGCGTGCTATTAAAATGGCAATTGCTTCTGCAACAAGAATGAATGCTGAAGGAATTAAAGTTCAAATTTCTGGTCGTTTAAATGGTGCTGAAATGGCACGTTCTGAACACTTTAAAGAAGGACGTATTCCATTATCTACTTTTAGAGCAGATATTGATTATGCATTTGTTGAATCTAATACTACCTACGGAAAATTAGGTATTAAAGTATGGATTATGAAAGGCGAGGTTTATGGTAAAAGAGAGCTTTCTCCATTAGTTGGTTTGTCTAAAAAGCAAGGTGGCGGTAAAGGAGGTAAAAGACAACCTCGTAGAAGAAAATAATTTTATTCAATTTAGAAAGAACTATAGAAAATGTTACAGCCAAAGAGAGTAAAATATCGTAAAGTACAGAAAGCAAAAGGAAATATGAAAGGTAATGCCGGTAGAGGTACTCGTCTTTCAAATGGAATGTTTGGTCTTAAATCATTAGATCAAAATTTGCTTACATCTCGTCAAATTGAGGCAGCTCGTATTGCAGCAACGCGTCATATGAAAAGAGAAGGTCAATTGTGGATTAAAATATTTCCGGATAAACCTATTACTAAAAAACCATTAGAAGTACGTATGGGTAAAGGTAAAGGTGCACCAGAATATTTTGTTGCAGTTGTGAAACCAGGTAGAATTATGTTCGAAGTAGGTGGAGTGCCTTTTGAAATAGCAAAAGAAGCATTGCGTTTAGCAGCTCAAAAATTACCGGTTAGAACAAAGTTTATAATCGCAAGAGATTATGATAACGCTTAATCGATAGAACGAATGAAACAGTCAGAAATTAAAGAATTATCAACAGAAGATTTGCAAGAGCAATTTGTTCAGTTGAAAAAAAATTATACTGATCTTAAGATGGCACACGCTATATCTCCATTGGAAACTCCAATGCAGTTAAGAGGCCTTAGAAGAACTGTTGCTAGATTAGCTACAGAAATAACTAATAGAGAAGTACAATAGAGTAGTAAAGATGGAAAAAAGAAATCTTAGAAAAGAGAGAATAGGTGTTGTTTCTAGTAACAAAATGGATAAGTCTATTGTTGTTGCTGAAGTAAAAAAAGTAAAACATCCTATGTACGGAAAATTCGTTTTGAAAACGAAGAAATACGTTGCACACGACGAAACTAATGATTGTAACGAAGGAGACACTGTTAGAATTATGGAAACTCGTCCGTTGAGTAAATCTAAACGTTGGAGATTAGTAGAAATCTTAGAAAGAGCTAAATAATATGTTACAGACAGAATCAAGATTAGGAGTAGCTGACAATACTGGAGCAAAAGAAGTTTTAGTAATTCGTGTTTTAGGAGGTACTAAAAAACGTTATGCTTCTATTGGTGACCAAATTGTTGTGAGTATTAAACAATCTACACCAAACGGATCAGTGAAAAAAGGACAAGTTGCAAAAGCAGTTGTTGTGCGTACTAAAAAAGAAATCAGAAGAAAAGACGGTTCTTATATCCGTTTTGATGATAATGCTTGTGTATTATTAGATAGTACTTCTGGTGAAATGAAAGGCACACGTGTTTTTGGACCAGTAGCAAGAGAACTTCGTGATAGACAATTCATGAAGATTGTATCATTAGCACCTGAAGTGCTTTAATAAACTATTTAGAAACGATGGCAAAATTAAAGATAAAAACAGGAGATACAGTTAGAGTATTAGCTGGTGATCATAAGAACGAAGAAGGTAAAGTTGTTGAAGTACTTATCGCTAAAAACAGAGCAATTGTTGAAGGCGTTAATATGGTATCTAAACACGCTAAACCTAGCGCTGAAAATCCACAAGGAGGAATTATCAAAAAAGAGGCTTCAATCCATATTTCAAATTTAGGTTTGATAGAAAATGGTTCGACTGTTAGAGTAGGATACAAAATGGAAGGCGATAAGAAAGTTAGAGTCTCTAAAAAAACAGACAAAGCAATCTAGTTATGGCATATACACCTAGACTTAAAGAAGAATATAAGGGTAGAATAGTTTCTGCACTTACAGAAGAATTCGGTTATAAAAACGTAATGCAAGTTCCTAAATTACAAAAAATTGTAATTAGTAAAGGAGTTGGTGCTGCGATAGCTGATAAAAAATTGATTGATCACGCTCTAGAAGAGTTATCAAAAATTACAGGTCAAAAAGCAATAGCTACAATGTCTAAAAAGGATGTTGCATCTTTTAAACTTCGTAAAGGAATGCCTATTGGTGTGAAAGTTACGTTAAGAGGAACTAAGATGTATGAATTTTTAGATAGATTGGTTACTGCATCTTTACCACGTGTAAGAGATTTCAACGGAATCAAAGCTACAGGTTTTGATGGTAGAGGTAATTACAATTTAGGTATTACTGAGCAAATCATTTTTCCTGAAATTGATATTGACAAAGTAAACAAAATTGGAGGTATGGATATTAACTTTGTTACTACTGCACCAACCGATAAAGAAGCAAAATCATTATTAACTGAATTAGGTTTACCTTTTAAAAAGAACTAAGACATGGCTAAAGAATCAATGAAAGCCCGCGAGGTTAAAAGAGCAAAAACAGTTGCAAAATATGCTGAAAAAAGAAAAGCTTTAAAAGAAGCTGGAGATTTCGAAGGATTGCAAAAGTTGCCTAAAAACGCATCACCTATTCGTATGCACAACCGTTGTAAATTAACAGGTCGTCCAAAAGGATATATGCGTCAGTTTGGTATTTCACGTGTAATGTTCCGTGAAATGGCTAATAAAGGTTTAATACCTGGAGTTAGAAAAGCTTCTTGGTAAAAAGTGAATTATAAATGGTTTGAAGTTTAGTTTCAACTAATTGAAATTAAAAACCAAAACCGCAAATTAATATATATGTATACAGATCCAATCGCAGATTATCTAACAAGAGTTAGAAATGCTGCAAGTGCAGGACACAGAGTAGTTGAGATTCCTTCTTCAAATGTGAAGAAAGAAATCACGAAAATCTTGTTTGATCAAGGTTTTATTTTAAGCTATAAATTTGAAGATACTACTGTACAAGGTACTATCAAAATAGCATTAAAATATGACAGAGCAACAAGAGAGCCTGTTATTAAGAATTTAGAAAGAGTAAGTACACCTGGTTTACGTCAGTATGCCGGAGCTTCAGAAATGCCAAGAGTATTGAATGGTTTAGGTATTGCAATTGTATCAACTTCTCACGGAGTAATGACAAACAAGCAAGCTGTTCAAGAAAACGTTGGTGGTGAAGTTTTATGTTACGTTTATTAAAAATAAGGAGAGATGTCAAGAATAGGAAATAGTCCAATAGCAATTTCTGAAGGAGTAACAGTTGAGTTGAATGACAACGTTGTTACTGTAAAAGGAAAGTTAGGAGAGTTATCTCAAGAGATTAAAGATGTAACTGTAAAGGTAGAAGATGGTATAGTAACTGTTGAAAGACCTTCAGATAGTAAAGATCATAAAGCAAAGCACGGTTTATACAGAGCTTTGATTAATAATATGATTGCAGGAGTTTCTAAGGGATGGACAAAAGAATTAGAATTAGTTGGTGTAGGATATAGAGCATCTAATCAAGGTCAAAAACTTGATTTAGCTTTAGGGTTCTCTCACAACATTGTTTTAAATATTGCTCCTGAAGTAAAAGTAGAGACAGTGTCAGAAAAAGGGAAAAACCCAATTGTTAAATTAACTTCTCATGACAAACAATTAGTTGGTCAAGTTGCTGCAAAGATTCGTTCTTTACGCGCACCAGAACCTTACAAAGGTAAAGGAGTTAAGTTTGTAGGTGAAGTATTAAGAAGAAAAGCAGGTAAAACTGCATAATTTATAGAAATTATGGCATTATCAAAGCTAGAAAGAAGACAAAGAATTAAGTACAGAATCAGAAAGATTGTTTCTGGTACTGCAGCTAAACCAAGATTGTCTGTATTTAGAAGTAACAAAGAAATTTATGCTCAATTAATTGATGACAATGCGGGTACTACTTTAGCATCTGTATCATCTAGAGATAAAGGAATTGATTCAGGATCTAAAGGAGAAGTAGCAACATCAGTTGGAAAAGCAATTGCTGAAGCAGCAACAAAAGCAGGAATCGAAACGTGTGCTTTTGATAGAAATGGTTATTTGTATCACGGTAGAGTTAAAACTCTAGCAGAAGCTGCGAGAGAAGCAGGTTTAAAATTTTAATTAGATTATGAGCAAATCATATAAAAATGTAGAAACAGTTAAACCAAGCGGTTTAGAACTACAAGATCATTTAGTAGGTGTACAACGTGTTACCAAAGTAACAAAAGGTGGTAGAGCATTTGGCTTTTCAGCAATTGTTGTTGTAGGTGATGGAAACGGAGTTGTAGGTCACGGTTTAGGAAAATCTAAAGATGTAGCTTCAGCAATTGCAAAAGCAATTGAAGATGCAAAAAAGAATTTGGTTAGAATCCCGATTCTAAATCAAACATTACCTCACGAACAGAAAGGTAAGTTTGGTGGAGCAAGAGTTTTCTTAAAACCAGCTTCACATGGTACAGGAGTTATTGCAGGTGGTGCAGTACGTGCGGTATTAGAATCAGTTGGAGTACATGATGTACTTTCAAAATCACAAGGTTCTTCTAACCCTCATAATGTAGTAAAAGCAACTTTTGACGCTTTATTACAATTACGTAGCGCAAGCACAGTAGCAAAACAAAGAGGAATTTCTTTAGATAAAGTGTTTAAAGGATAAAATCAAGATTACGATGGCAAAAATTAGAGTTACACAAGTTAGAAGTAAGATAAGACGTCCTCAAAACCAAAAGAGAACGTTAGAAGCATTAGGCTTACGTAAGATTGATCAGGTAGTAGAACATGAAGCTACACCTACAATCCTTGGAATGATAAAAACAGTTAATCACTTAATTTCTGTAGAGGAAATTAAATAACAGATATAAATAGTTATGGCATTAAATAACTTAAAACCAGCAGCTGGATCTGTAAAAGGAGCAGCAAAAAGAGTTGGTAGAGGACAAGGTTCTGGAAAAGGTGGAACTGCAACAAGAGGTCACAATGGTCAAAAATCTCGTTCTGGTTATTCTAGAAAAGTAGGATTTGAAGGAGGGCAGATGCCTTTGCAAAGACGTGTACCTAAGTTTGGTTTTACAAACATCAACCGTAAAGAATACGTTGGTGTAAACTTAGACAAGTTACAAGAATATGTTGATAGCGGTAGAATTAAAGATACAGTTGATATGGCTGTGTTGGTAGAAAACCGTTTGGCTCGTAGAAATGATTTAGTAAAAATATTAGGTAGAGGAGAGTTAAAAGCATCATTGAATATAACAGTTCATAAATTCACTGCAACTGCAAAAGCGGCTATTGAAGCTGCTGGAGGTTCAGTAACAACTCTATAATATTTTTTATAAATGAACAAATTTATACAGTCAATTAAGAATATCTGGTCAATTGAAGATCTAAGGAATAAGATTATTATGACCCTTAGTTTGATGGTTGTCTATCGTTTTGCAGCACAAGTTACCCTACCTGGTTTGGACGGAGCAGCTATTGCTAATGCCATGGACAGCAAATCTGGTACTGGTGGAATACTCGACATCATAAACATGTTTACAGGTGGTGGTTTTTCTAGTGCTTCTGTAATGGCTTTAGGTGTAATGCCTTATATTTCGGCATCGATTGTAGTGCAGTTAATGGGAATTGCAATTCCTTATTTACAAAAACTACAAAAGGACGGTGAAAGTGGTAGAAAGAAAATTACACAAATTACGCGTTGGTTAACTATTGGTATTACCTTAGTTCAAGGGCCAGCTTATATTGCTAATTTAGGTAATATTATTGGTATTCCAGAAAGTGCATTCTTAATGGGACATGGTGGAATATTTTGGTTTACATCATTAATACTGTTAACTACAGGGTCTGTATTTGCAATGTGGTTAGGTGAAAAAATAACCGATAAAGGAATTGGTAATGGGATTTCATTATTAATTATGATTGGTATTATTGCACGTTTCCCAGGATCATTTATGCTAGAGTTTGCTGCCAAAGTAAACGGATCTGGTGAAGGTGCTAGTGGTGGAGCAGGAGGAATGATGATGATTTTAATTGAAATAATTGTTTGGTTCATTGTAATTATGTTGAGTGTATATTTAGTAACAGCTATCAGAAAAGTAGCAGTACAATATGCAAGAAAAACAGTTGCAGGTACGGTACGTGATGTAGCAGGAGCAAGACAATATATTCCGTTGAAATTAAATTCAGCAGGTGTAATGCCTATCATTTTTGCACAAGCAATTATGTTTGTGCCATCAGCAATTCAAAACGCAAGTTTTAGTTCTGACGGTGTAAAAGCAGTAGCAGGATGGTTTAGTGATTTTAATGGATTAGGTTATAACTTATTGTTTGCTTTTTTAATTATCATCTTTAGTTATTTCTATACGGCAATTACAGTGAAAACAAATGAGATGGCAGCTTCATTAAAACGAAGTAATGGTTTTATACCAGGTGTTAGACCTGGAAAAGACACAGATAATTATTTAGATAGAATTTTATCATTGATAACATTCCCCGGATCAATATTCTTAGCATTGTTGGCAGTATTACCTGCATTCGTAACAATGTTTGGAGTATCACAAGGTTGGGCAATGTTTTATGGAGGAACTTCTTTAATCATTATGGTTGGAGTTGCAATAGATACCATTCAACAAATAAATGCTCACTTGTTAAACCGTCATTATGATGGCTTGATGAAAACTGGAACTAAAAGAAAAACTGGACTATAATGGCAAAACAACCAGCAATAGAACAAGATGGTACAATTACCGAGGCATTGTCTAACGCAATGTTTAGAGTTGAACTTGAAAACGGACATATAGTAACGGCTCATATTTCAGGAAAAATGAGAATGCACTATATTAAGTTATTACCAGGAGATAAAGTAAAGTTAGAAATGAGCCCTTATGATTTAACTAAGGCAAGAATTACTTATAGATATTAAAAAATAAACGATGAAAGTAAGAGCATCAGTAAAAAAGAGAAGTGCCGAGTGCAAGATTGTGCGTAGAAAAGGCAGATTATATGTAATCAACAAAAAGAATCCTAGATTTAAACAAAGACAAGGATAATTATGGCAAGAATAGCAGGTATTGATATCCCGAAAAACAAAAGAGGAGTTATTGCATTAACTTACATTTTTGGAATTGGAAGAAGCAGAGCAAAAGAAGTTTTAGCAGCTGCAAAAGTTGACGAAAGTAAAAAAGTTCAAGATTGGAACGATGAAGAGATCGCTGCAATTAGAGAGCAAGTAGGTACTTTCACAATCGAAGGTGAATTACGTTCAGAAACCCAATTAAGCATTAAACGTTTAATGGATATCGGATGTTACAGAGGTATACGTCACAGATCTGGTTTACCATTAAGAGGTCAGAGAACAAAAAATAACTCTAGAACTAGAAAAGGTAAACGTAAAACTGTTGCAAACAAAAAGATAGCAACTAAATAATAAATAAGCTGTTAGAAATTAGTCATTAGAAGTTAGATGAATCTGTTCGAAATAGAAATGTTTAGGATTCTAGAAACTAAAGACTAACAACTACAAACTATTAAATATGGCAAAGACAAGTAAAAAACGTAAAGTTGTTGTTGAGGCAGTTGGTGAAGCACATATCACTGCATCGTTTAATAATATCATTATTTCTTTGACAAACAAAAGAGGTGATGTTATTTCATGGTCATCAGCAGGTAAAATGGGCTTTAGAGGTTCTAAAAAGAACACTCCTTATGCAGCTCAAACAGCAGCTGAAGATTGCGCAAAAGTAGCTCATGAAGCTGGTTTAAGAAAAGTGAAAGCTTTTGTAAAAGGACCAGGTAATGGACGTGAAAACGCAATGAGAACACTACATAATAATGGAATTGAAGTAACTGAAATTATCGATGTTACACCAATGCCACATAATGGATGTAGACCTCCAAAGAGAAGAAGAGTATAATTAAATTTAATTCTAAACAATAGGATAAAGATTATCGAAGGAGTTTAAGCCTTAATTCATAATCCCTATTAATAAACAAAGAAATGGCAAGATATACAGGACCAACAACAAAAATTGCTCGTAAATTTGGCGAAGCAATCTACGGAGCGGACAAATCTTTTGAGAAAAGAAATTACCCTCCAGGACAACACGGTAACAACAGACGTAGAGGAAAAAAATCTGAATACGCAGTGCAGTTACAAGAAAAACAAAAAGCAAAATATACTTACGGTATTTTAGAACGTCAGTTTAGAGGTTTGTTTAAAAAAGCATCAGCTAGTAGAGGAATTACTGGTGAGGTGTTACTTCAATTATGTGAAGGTAGATTAGACAATGTAGTATTCCGTTTAGGAATTGCTCCAACGCGTAATGCAGCAAGACAATTAGTTTCTCACAGACACATTACTGTAAATGGTGAGTTTGTAAATGTTCCTTCATATGCTTTAAAAGCTGGGGATGTTGTAGCGGTAAGAGAGAAATCTAAATCTTTAGAAGCAATTGAAAATTCATTAGCTAACACTAGCAATGTATTCGAATGGTTAACATGGAACAGCGCAACTTTAGAAGGTACTTATGTATCTGCACCAGAAAGATTGCAAATTCCAGAGAACATCAAAGAACAATTAATCGTAGAGTTGTACTCTAAATAATAAATAATCATATTGGTAGTTGGCCAAAGGGTAAATTAGTACTTCTTCAAACTTATAGACCGCGCAACCAAATATCAATTAAAAAGAAGAAAAAAATGGCAATATTAAATTTTCAAAAGCCCGATAAAGTAATAATGATTGATTCTACCGATTTTGAAGGTAGATTCGAATTCAGACCTTTAGAACCTGGTTTTGGTTTAACGGTTGGTAATGCTTTGAGAAGAGTGTTATTATCATCTTTAGAGGGATATGCAATTACTTCAATTCGTGTTGAAGGTGTTGAACATGAGTTTTCAACTATTAACGGAATCGTAGAGGATGTTACTGAAATCATTTTAAATTTAAAACAAGTTCGTTTTAAAAAACAAATTGATGATACAGATAGAGAAACTGTAAATGTTAATGCATCTAATCAAGAGCAATTAACTGCTGGAGATTTGCAAAAGTACATTTCAGGATTTCAAGTATTAAATCCAGATTTAGTTATCTGTAATATGGAAAAATCTGTGAACTTACAGTTCGAGCTTACTATAGAAAAAGGAAGAGGTTTTGTGCCAGCTGAGGAAAATAAAAAACCTGGAGTTGCATTAGGAACTATTTTTACAGATTCTATTTTTACACCAATTAAAAATGTAAAATACGCTGTTGAAAACTTTCGTGTAGAGCAAAAAACAGATTATGAAAAATTAGTTTTCGATATTGTTACTGATGGTTCTATTGTACCACAAGAAGCGTTGACCGAAGCAGCTAAGATTTTGATTCACCACTTCATGTTATTCTCTGATGAGCGTATCACTTTAGAAGCTGATGAAATTGCTCAAACAGAAACATATGATGAAGAATCATTGCATATGAGACAATTGCTTAAAACAAAATTAATTGATATGGATTTATCAGTTAGAGCATTAAATTGTTTAAAAGCAGCAGAGGTAGATACTTTAGGAGACTTAGTATCATTCAATAAAAATGACTTGATGAAATTCCGTAATTTCGGTAAGAAATCTTTAACTGAACTTGATGAATTAGTTCATAATAAAGACTTACAGTTTGGAATGGATTTAGGAAAATATAAATTAGATAAAGAGTAATCTTTCATATTTTGCGCCCCTAAACTAGGGTTGATGCAAGATGAAAGCTAAAAGAAAATGTCATGAGACACGGTAAGAAATTTAATCACTTAGGAAGAAAAACAGCGCACAGAAAAGCGATGTTATCAAATATGGCTTGTTCATTAATTGAGCACAAACGTATTAATACAACTGTTGCAAAAGCAAAAGCTTTGCGTCAATATGTTGAGCCATTAATTACTAAATCTAAAAATGATACTACACATAACCGTAGAATCGTATTTAGTTATTTAAGAGACAAATATGCAGTTACTGAATTGTTCAAAGAAATTTCAGTAAAAGTTGCAGATCGTCCAGGAGGGTATATCAGAATAATCAAATTAGGAAACCGTCAAGGAGATAATGCTTCTATGGCAATGGTAGAATTAGTTGATTATAACGAACTATACAATCCAAACGGTAAGAAGAAAAAGAAAACTACTCGTAGAGGTAGATCTAAAAAAGTAGAAGCTGCAGTTGTTGAAGAAACAATAGAGGCTCCAACAACTTCTGAACCAGAAGCGACAGAAGAATAATGAAATTAAATAATTGATTTATAACAAAGAAGGATAAACTAACTGCTAGTTTATCCTTTTTGTTTATTACAAAATATATGAAGAAAATAATATTAACGCTAGTACTTAGTTGTCTGGTGGTAGCTCCTGCAATAAGTCAAGCATTGACAATTAAATCTGTAGAAACAAAATTAATTACCAACCAAGGATATGAGTTTTTTGGAAGTGTAGTAGAAAAAGAAAAAAATGATATCTATCTGAATCCTTCTTGGAATAACAAGGGAGAATTATTTGTTGATGGAAATAAACACATTATAAGAAATATTAATTTTAATATTTCGAAGAATGAGGTAAGTTGTAAATTAAGAAACGGAAAATACTTTGTATTTAGTAGTGTTGATGTTCGTGAATTTTCAATCAATAATAAGAGCTTTAAGAAAAACGGCAGATCGTATTATGAAGTTCTTGTAGAAGAAGATAATGCGTATTTTTACAAACGATATGATGTAAGGTATAAAGAGGGAGTTACTCATAGAATTGGTGGAGGATCTGTTGGGTCTGGAAAAATGTTTACCTCTTTTGCGTATTTGATTAAGAGAGGAAACGAATCTAAGACTATTGAACTTAGTAAAAAAAGCGTGTTGAGTTTGTTTAAAGATCAACAAGATGAGTTAAAAAGATTTGTAAAAGAAAAAGAACTTTCTTATAAAAAAGAAAAAGATTTAATTACTATTATTAGCCATATGCTAAAGTTGGAAAACAAAATAACATAATCTAATTACAAGTCAACAATGAATTATTCTAATCGCAAAAAAGCCATTTTATTATTAGAAGACGGAACAATCTTTGAAGGAAAATCTATCGGAATTGATGGTACAGCTTTCGGAGAGATTTGTTTTAATACTGGTATGACTGGGTATCAAGAAATTTTTACTGACCCTTCGTATTACGGGCAAATGATGCTGACAACCAATGCTCATATTGGTAACTACGGTGTAAATGAAGGTGAGGTTGAATCTGATTCAATCAAAATAGCTGGGTTGGTTTGCCGTAATTTTAGTTTTAATTATTCTAGAGAACGCGCTACAGACTCATTAGAAAACTATTTTGAGAAGCATAACCTAATCGCTGTTTCTGATGTTGATACAAGAGCAGTAGTTAGATATATTAGAGATAAAGGAGCTATGAATTCTGTAATCTCTACTGATGTAGAAAATATTGAAGATTTAAAAAAGCAATTGGCTGCTCAGCCAAATATGGATGGTTTAGAGTTGGCATCAAAAGTATCAACTAAAGAGCCATATTTTGTAGGTGATGAAAACGCAACCTATAAAATTTCTGCCCTTGATATTGGAATCAAAAAGAACATACTTCGCAATTTAGTAGAGAGAGATTGTTATGTAAAAGTATTTCCATACAATGCTACATTTAATGATTTAGCTTCTTTTAATCCTGATGGATATTTTTTATCTAACGGGCCTGGAGATCCAACACCTTTAGTTGAAGCTCAAAAAGTAGCACAAGAAATTATTAGAACTGATGCTCCTTTATTTGGCATTTGTTTAGGGCATCAAGTAATTGCATTGGCTAATGGAATTGAAACCTATAAAATGCATAATGGCCATAGAGGAATCAATCATCCAGTTAAAAACTTATTGACAGGAAAAGGAGAAATAACTTCTCAAAATCATGGCTTTGTAGTTCGTAAAGAATCTCTAGAAGCTAATCAAGATTTTGAAATGACACACCAACATTTAAATGACAATACTGTTGCTGGCATGCGTATGAAAAATAAAAATTGTTTTTCAGTTCAATACCATCCAGAAGCAAGCCCAGGGCCACACGATTCATCTTATTTGTTTGATGAATTTATTGAAAATATTAAAAAAGCTAAGTAAAAAATAGAGGGTTAATAATAATTGACCCTCTATTTTTTTATTCAATAATTCTTTTTGAATATTCCTGACTTTGTATTCTAACAAATAAAACTAATACGTCAACAATTTGGGGTCGCTTTTATAAATCGTTTTCGTAAGTATCTCAAATAAAATTATATAAAGATTTCTATATTTTGTAAATTGCGGCTTCATAAAAAAGATATAATAATCCATTAATAATTCCTCCTCTAAATGAAGGATAGAATGGGAAAAAATAAAAAACAATGAGCATTATAATTAACATTCATGCAAGACAAATTTTTGATTCAAGAGGTAACCCAACTGTAGAAGTTGATGTCGTAACCGAAAACGGAATTTTAGGACGTGCAGCTGTTCCTTCAGGAGCATCTACCGGAGAACATGAAGCAGTTGAACTGAGAGATGGAGGTGGCGATTACATGGGTAAGGGTGTTTTAAAAGCCGTAAAAAATGTAAATGAAATTATTGCTCCTGAGTTATTAGGGACTTCGATTTTCGAACAAAATGCCATTGATCAATTAATGATTAATTTAGACGGTACACCAAACAAAGCAAACTTCGGAGCCAATGCAATTTTAGGAGTTTCTTTAGCGGTTGCGAAAGCTGCGGCGAATGAATTAGGAATGCCATTGTATAGATATGTTGGTGGTGTAAGTGCAAATACGTTGCCTGTGCCAATGATGAATATTGTTAATGGTGGTTCACATTCTGATGCACCTATTGCTTTTCAAGAATTTATGGTGATGCCTGTAGGTGCTAAAAACTTTTCACATGCATTGAAAATTGGATCTGAAATTTTCCATAACCTAAAAAATATTTTGCACTCACGTGGTTTAAATACTGCTGTAGGTGATGAAGGTGGATTTGCTCCAACATTCGATGGAACAGAAGATGCTTTAGATACTGTTTTAGCTGCAATTGAAAAAGCAGGTTACAAAGCAGGTAGTGAAGTAATGTTAGCCTTAGATTGTGCTGCTGCAGAATTTTATATTGATGGTAAATATGATTATAAGAAGTTTGAAGGCGATAGCGGAGTTATAAGAACATCAGAAGAACAAGCAGATTATTTAGCAGAGTTAGCAGCAAAATATCCTATCATTTCTATTGAAGATGGAATGGATGAAAATGACTGGGAGGGATGGAAATATCTATATAAAATTTTAGGAGATAAAATTCAATTAGTAGGAGATGATTTATTTGTTACTAATGTAAAAAAACTCGAAAGAGGGATAAAAGAAAAATCAGCAAATTCTATTTTAATCAAGGTGAATCAAATAGGAACATTAACTGAAACAATTGCTGCGGTTAATATGGCACACAATGCAGGATTTACTTCTGTAATGTCACACAGATCTGGTGAAACTGAAGATAATACGATTGCAGATTTAGCTGTAGCATTAAATACAGGACAAATTAAAACAGGATCTGCCTCGCGTTCTGATAGAATGGCAAAATACAATCAGCTTTTAAGAATAGAAGAAGAGCTAGGAGATGTTGCCTATTTCCCTCAGAGAAAAGCATTTAAAATTTAGAAGATAAATTTTTTAATATTTTAGAAAAGCCGATTCATATGAATCGGCTTTTTTCTTTCTCGTAACTAACTAAGTATTAGTATGTAACAAATGTTACATTTCTGATTTATGATAAATGTCAGCTTTATTTTTTCGATTTGGTTGTACATTTATGTCGTTAAATTTTAAGGATATATATTATGAGCATATTAAAAGAAAAGTTGTACGAAAAGATACAAGATCACAGACCCAGAACTACCAAATTATTAAAAGAATATGGTGATAAAGTTATTGATCAGGTAACTGTTGCCCAAGCCTTAGGTGGAATGAGAGGAATTAAAAGTTTGGTAACAGACATTTCTTATTTAGACCCTATGGAGGGAATCAGATATAGAGGCTTTACCTTGCCAGAAGTTTTAGAAAAATTGCCAAAACCTGATGGTGCTGAGATGCCTTATGTAGAGGGTTTGTATCATCTTTTGTTAACTGGAGAGATGCCTACTCACGAAGAAGTTGAAGAACTCATAATAGATTTTAATAACAGAAGAGGAATACCAAAATATGTTTGGGATGTTATAGATTCTTTCCCTTCTGATAGTCACCCAATGGCAATTCTTTCGGCTGCAGTTATGAGCTTACAAAGAGAATCTGTTTTTAATGTCAAGTACAAAAAAGGCATGAGTAAAATGGATTATTGGGACTCAACTTATGAAGACTCAACTAATTTATTAGCAAAAATGCCATTGATTGGCGCATATATATATAACAAGTTATACAACCCAGAAAACGGCCATCGTTATCCAGATTCTACTTTAGATTTAGGTGCTAACTTTGCTTATATGATGGGTAAAGATAAACCATATGATGATGTGTCTCGTATGTATTTTATCATTCATGCAGACCATGAAAGTGGAAATGTAAGTGCACATACTGGGCATTTAGTAGCAAGTTCTTTATCAGATGTGTATTATGCAACATCAGCAATGATTAATGGTTTAGCGGGCCCGCTTCACGGATTGGCAAATCAAGAAGTATTGCGTTGGTTACAAGGATTGAAAGAAAGAATGGGAGGAAAAATACCAAGCGAAGAGGAGATGAAAAAATATGTTTGGGGAACCTTAAACCGAGGACAAGTAATTCCAGGATATGGTCATGCAGTATTACGTAAAACAGATCCTCGATATACAGTTCAAAGAGAATTTTGTTTAAAGAACATGAAAGATGATGAATTGTTTAAGGTGGGTTCTAAAAATTAGTTTTTTTCGTTTTTCTAAAAAAGATAAGAACCCTTTTAATCTTTTAAAGAAAAATTATAGTGCAATTTAGCAAAAAAATGTTGTTTTTAATACAAAA
>JAQRMW010000223.1 GCA_028599075.1 Urechidicola sp.
TAATAATAATACCATTGTGGTAAATATGATCTTCTAAATATCCAATGCCAGCTCTAGTTACTAAACTTAAACGAGGGTTAATGCGGTCAGAAATATCGAATCTTTTAAACTCATGTTTAACTTGTAGTGAAGCAAACTTGTCTGATAAAAATTCATTGTAACCCATAGTTTCAAAACTATTTTTACCAGCAAAAGTTACACGTCGCCACCAAGGGTTTTGTAAATTATAGTTTGGACTGTGATTGTATAAATGACTGACAGGGGTTTGACCAAATACAATACCTCCTTGAAAAAGGAATTTGGTAGTACTGCCTCTTAATTGTTTAAAATCGTATCGTGCTTTAAGATTTACACGGGTGAAATCAAAATCACTTTCAAATAAATCTTCAAAACTTTTTGTGATTTGTAAGGTGAATTGCGGGTACCCATTTTTAATACGCATTTTACCCAAAGGTGAATTCATATACTCACTATTAGGGTTGTATTGAATTCCGATGGTTGCAGTTGTTAAATTGTAATCGTGCAATAATTTATCAGGAGATATGTAGGTGTAATCAAATGTTGGCTTGTATTTACCGGCACTCAATTGTAACTTTGCTTCGAGGTTTGGCTGAATATCATGCTCTAATAAAATATTGGTGGTTTTATAATTATAAAATTCACTCAAGTTTAAATTTCTGGTGTTTAAGGCAAAGAACCCATTGCGTTCAGAAATAAAGTTCATTGCAGCTGCTTCTTTTAAGTCGTCGGTATAATTAACTCCAATCCAAGTATTGCTCTCTCTATTTAATCTAGCTGAACCGCCTATTTTAAATTTAATATCAGCGTCTTTTGTGCCGAAAGCGACATAAGATTCTAAGCGATATTTTTGAGAAAAATTTGTGTTAGTGATTCCACCAATACCTAACCTAAAGCCTTCATAATTATTATAGCTAATAATTTTACCTAAATCTAAATCGACATATTTTGTAGGGTAATATCCGTTTAAAACTTTACGAGCAATGTTTAATTTTTTCTCAGCACCTTCTGCCACAACTACACTGTCTAGAAATACATACGTTTCTTTTCCTCTTTTACTGATAGAGTCTGTTCTGTATTGATTCCAAAATTCCTCATCTTGTTTATAGGCATCATCTACAATTTCTATGGTATTTGCAGATCTTTTTACACTGACAGGTTGATTGATTTCAAGATCGAAATTGGTAGCTTTAGAGCTAAAGTACAATAAGTCTTCAGGTCTTTTTCCTTTAGATCTTGTATATGTAGAATCTCGTACAGGCTCATCCTCTTGGCTAAAATTTATGGCACCTCCAAGAAAAGAAATGGCTTCATCACTTTCTCCTTTTTTAATAGTGATATGCGTTTCTATCGGAAACCAAATATCGTACTCATCAATATATTCATACGATTGGGTGGCTTTGACATCTACAATTCCACGTAATTCTGCAATAGCAGATGTAATAGCAAAAGATGTATCATCTATATATAAAACCCCTTGTAAGCCTGCGATGTCTTCCTTTTTCTTGGGCTTGTAATAAATCATAAAAGAATTGCCTTGGGTATTATTAACCGTATCTAAAATCTGATATTCATATTGCTTTAAAGCATCATTTGCAATTGGGTTGGCATATTTTGTACCGATGACTGTATAAGTATCATCATAAAAATCAAAATCTTGAATGGTGATTGCTAAGAATTCATAAATAGGTTGTTTCAGTCCTGCCATTCGAGAAGCCAAAATGGTTTCTTTTTTCTTTTTACCCGATTCAAAAGTATAAGCTGATATTTTTTCTGTGAGGTATAAATGAGTTCTGTCTATTTGTTTTTTAAATATATAATTTGTTGAATCTACATGTGCAAATTCTTTAATGCCATTCTTCATTTTATAAATAGAATCTATGTTACTACTAATAGAATCTGGGTTTGCTGTAATGATTAGTTTATTATACGCATTGAATTTAAATGAGTTGAGTGCTAACTCTATATTGTTTTGTTTTTTATTTTTAATGGCGTTTCTAATAATTCGTAAAGCAGGATTTTCTTTACTTGTTACCACAACTTCATTCAGGCTTTCTACATTTTGATTGAGCGTTATTTTAAGAAAACTGTTGTTTTTGACAACATCAATATTTTTAGAATCATAACCAATGTAAGAAATGAATATCTTCTCAATTTTTTTGTTTGATTTTAAGATAAACTCGCCATCTATATTAGTGACTGTACCACTATATTCATCAATTAAAACAGTTGCAAAGGGTAATGGTTCATCGGTTTTAGCATCGGTTAAAACTCCAGAGACTTGATATTGAGAAAAACTTATTAGAGGGAAAAACAAAAATAGCAGCAGCAATTTTTTCATAGGTGTTAATGTTTCTTTGATAACGATTTTGAACTATAAATGTAACAATAAAAAAATCCGCACTTGGCGGATTCATAAATTTTAAGAGTTGTTTAACTTAAACCTTCATTATTTCAGCTTCTTTCTTGTCATACATTTCCTCTATTTTTTTGGTATAACTATCAGTTAATTCTTGAATTGTAGCTTCAGCATTACTTTTCATATCATCAGAAATATCAGTTTTTTTGATGTCATTATTGGCATCTTTACGTGCATTTCTAACACTCACTTTATCATGTTCGGCTTCAGCTTTTGCTTGCTTTGCCAATTGCATTCTTCGTTCTTCAGTTAAAGGCGGTACATTAATCATTACCGTTTCACCATTGTTCATTGGGTTTAACCCAAGATTAGCATACATAATACCACGTTCAATTTCTTGTAACATTGATTTTTCCCAAGGTTGTACTGTTAAAGTATGTGCATCAATAGAATTTACATTTGCAACTTGTGCTAGAGGTGTAGAAGACCCGTAATAATCTACCATAACACTTGCCAACATTGCCGGAGTAGCTTTACCAGCTCTAATATGACGCAACTCTTTTTCTAAATGCACCAATGCATTTTCCATCTGCTCTTTTGCAGTATCAATAATAAATTCAATTTCTTCGTTCATAATTGTACTTTTAATAGGGTGATATTATTTAACCAATGTTCCAATATTTTCTCCAGTAACTACTTTAAGTAAATTTCCAGGAGTGTTCATATCAAAAACAACAATAGGTAAATCATTTTCTTGGCTCAAGGTAAATGCTGTAGTATCCATTATTTTTAATCCTTTCTTTAAAACATCATCAAAAGAGATATTGTCAAACTTAACAGCATCATTATTTTTTTCGGGATCTTTATTATAAATTCCATCAACACGTGTTCCTTTCAAAATAACATCTGCTTCAACTTCAATAGCTCTTAATACTGCGGCAGAATCAGTTGTAAAAAACGGATTTCCAGTTCCTGCTCCAAAAATAACTACACGACCTTTTTCTAAATGACGTACTGCTTTTCTTTTGATATAAGGTTCGGCAACCGCTTCAATTTTAATGGCGGTTTGTAAACGGGTTTGAATATCAGCATCTTCTAAAGCGCTTTGCAATGCTAAACCGTTAATAACTGTCGCTAGCATTCCCATATAGTCAGCTTGTACGCGATCCATTCCGTTACTTGCTCCTGCAACCCCTCTAAAAATGTTTCCACCCCCAATTACAATGGCAACTTGAACACCTTTATCGATGATTGTTTTGATGTCATCGGCATATTCTGCCAATCTTTTTGGATCAATTCCGTGATCTCTATCACCTAAAAGTGCTTCTCCACTTAATTTTAAAAGGATTCTTTTATAAGCCATAATTTCTTTGAAAGTTGCACAAATATAGTAAATACATTAAATAATTCAATGATTAAATATTTTTGATTGATGCTAAATATTGAAGGTTTAAAGAGTTGTTTATTACAGACTCAATTATAGTATAAATAAAAGTTAATTTTTAATCATCAAATGATTTATCTAATAGCTTTTTGCTATGTTAGCAGAATTGCTACTTAAAAAAAACTACTATGAAAAAACTACTTATACCTTGTTTAATTCTTTTTTCAATAATTGTACATTCACAAACGACACTATATTTTAAGGATACAGTTAGTAATAAGCCCTCATCTTATGTAATGGTTTTAAATGAAAATGAGGAAATTATTGGCACTTCAAATGAAGATGGTGAAATTTATTTTGATGAAGGGGTCAAATTAACAAGCAGACTATTTTTAGAAAGTATTTTTTATGAGAGGAGAGAATTATTGATAAGTGAAATAAAGAATAATACAACAATTCTCCTGATACCATTAGTAAATCTATTAGATGAAGTCGAAATTGAAAATAAAAAAAAGTATCTTGTATTAACAGCCTATTATCGAATCTATAATACAGTTGATGGAGTTTTGCAATCTTTCTTTGATTATGAGATAAAGTATGTAATTAAAAAGAATTCAATACAAAGAATAGTGCTTAATAATAGAATTTTTGATACCATATCTAATGAGAATTATAAAAAGGATAAACGTCCATTTTGGAGAAGTGATTTGAAAAAAAAATCCTTATTTGTAAGATTAAATTCAAATTATCATTTAATAAATGATAGTGAAGATGGGGTTATTAATATTGTAGATAAAAAAACTAAGGAAGTATATGGTACAGTTAAGAGAGAACTAAATATTAATAACCAAAGTAATATACTGGTGTACCTAGAAAAGGAATATGAAAATTCAATTGGAATTGCTAGAGAAGAATATAATAATGAAGACTTGTTAAAAACGACGATTAAGGATTTAAAGCATTCTAGCCGAACCAGCATACGAACTGTTACCCCTAAATATATAAAAATCAGTCCTTCATTAAAAGGAAAAGAAAAAATAGTTACTAAAAAGGAGAGATTTATACAGAGTGTTGAATATGTTACAAAAGAGGAATATAAAAAAATTTTGAAGATGGGATATAAAGATGTTTCTGTTTCGCACTACACAAAAGAGTTTTGGAAAAATTTAGAGACCTTTACACCTTTAGACTCTTTAATTGAAAAACAGTTAAATACTATTTTAGTTGAGAGAAAGTAAGTTTTTAAGATATATTTGTCTTAATAAAAACACTAATTAAAATTATAGGTTCAAGATAGTTTAGGGAAATTTATATCTTTGTAAATTATTGAGAAACAATGAAGAACAAGTATATTTTCCGTTCCCGAATTTCTGAGAAGAAATTTAGACAAATTTTAAAG
>JAQRMW010000224.1 GCA_028599075.1 Urechidicola sp.
TATTTAACACGATTTGAAGAAATGCTAAACTCATTTTCCTCCCAATTAAGTAACGAGATTTCCAGAAAGTGAAAGAAGAATTGTACGATTAATCGGAAATATATTTTTCCGCTCGAGCGCTGAGTTTGAGCAAGTATTTAAAGGGAAAGAAAATTCTGTTTTTCCATATAACCTTAGCGAATTAAAAGAACAAAATAATTATTTTGACTTACTATTAAACAGTCCTCAGGGTAATAGTTTAACAACCGATTTTGCCATAAAAGCTATTGAATCTGAGCAATTAGGCAAAAGTGAATACATAGATTTCTTAGCAATTAGCTATTCTCCTACTGACGGAATTGGCCATCAGTTTGGACCTAATTCTGTAGAAATTGAAGACACGTATATACGAATGGATTTAGAATTAGAACGTCTTCTAAATTTTCTAGACAAACAAGTAGGCAAAGACAATTACACTATATTTTTAACTGCAGACCATGGAGTCTCACACATACCTCATAATTTAGAAGAGTTAAGATTCCCTGCAGGATACAGACCTAGAACAGAACTTTTAAATTATGTAGAAAACATAGTACAGGTACATTTTGGAAACCCAAAACTAATAGAACGTATTGAAAACAACAATATCTTTATCAATGAAAAACAGCTCAAAAAATCGAATTTAAAAAGAGAAGATGTTGCTAAAGTAATTGCTACAGAATTGATTAAAAACAAAAAGATTCATAAAACTGCTACACATACAACATTGGCAACAGAAGAATTCACTGAAGGCATGTTGGCATTGATGCAACGTGGGTTTAATCAAAAAATATCTGGTGATGTTCTCTATCTACACACACCTTCTATGTTGGGTAGTTGGAACCAAGACAATGGTGGTACAAACCATGGATCTGCATATAATTATGACAACCATGTTCCGCTATTATTTTATGGATCGGGTATTAAAATTGGAAGCTCTAACCACTATTATGCAATTTCAGATATTGCCTCTACTATTTGTACTTTGATGGAAGTTGAATTTCCAAATGGAAATACAGGAGAAGTGATTGAGGAAGTGTTAGAGTAAATTTATTATTGTCATTCCCACGAAAATGTGAATCTATATTTTTACAGTTCTGGACTCTCACCCCGATAGTTATCCTGACCTCGAGAAAGACAATCACTTATTATATTCTTTAAAAAGTAGTCTTCGCCTTTTTAGAATTAACCTACAGATTGATTATATTTGTTTTATTATAAAAAATAAATTAACTAGTGTGCTTATACATACATTGGAATTAATTCAGAAGAAATATGAAAAAAAAATTATTGATTACTTGTATCCTTTTTGGCTTATTTTCTTGTTCAATAACCAAGAACGTATCTAAGAATATTAAACATACTCTTTTAGATGATTATACTTTCTTGATTACTGAAATATCTTCAGACCCTACATATGGACTTACTCCAAAAAATCCGGTTGAAGTTGGTAGTGAAGAAAGTGGCCCTAAAAATGAAAGAAGATTCCTAAATGCACTTTCTGGCCCAAATGGAGAAGCAATTTCGTATTATAGATCTGGAAGTTGTTGTCCTATTAAAAGTGATAAGGCTGTTTTTGGAGATAAAGTTATGCTTGATAATTATAGAGTGACTTGGAAAGGGTCTAAGGACACAATTTCAATCTATATAAACATGTATGATTCAGGGAAACTCATGGCACCGAAAGGATTTGGAATAAAGAATAACTGAATAAAAAAAAGCGCCCAACACTAGTAATCGTTGTACAAGTACCAAAAAAAGTAAAATAATTCACAAACAAAAAACCTCCAATAAATTGGAGGTTTTTTTTGATATTTATTATATGCTATTTAAAAAGAAGCATTTACATCCCAAGCTTCTAAATATTCTTTAATAAACTTAATAAACATTCCGCCCATAGCGCCATTTACAACTCTATGATCATAAGAATGTGATAAGAACATTTTTTGACGAATCCCTATAAAATCACCTTCGTTAGTTTCAATAACTGCTGGCATTTTACGAATAGCACCTAAAGCTAAAATACCTACTTGTGGTTGGTTTATAATTGGTGTACCCATTACTGAACCAAACCCACCTACATTAGTTACGGTATATGTTCCCCCTTGGATATCATCTGGACTTAAACTATTATTTCGCGCTTTTAATCCTAAAGAGTTTACTGATTTTGCCATACCTACCAAATTTAATTGGTCAGCATTTTTAATCACCGGTACAATCAAGTTACCATCAGGCAAAGCTGTAGCCATACCTAAATTGATGTTTTTCTTTTTAACAATTCGCTCACCATCAGTACTAATGTTAATCATCGGGAATTCTTTAATTGCCAATGCAACAGCTTGCATAAAAATTGGAGTGTAGGTTAATTTCTCACCTTCTCTTGCCAAGAATTGATCTTTAACTTTCGTTCTCCATTTTACAATATTAGTAACATCAACTTCGATAAACGATTGCACATGCGCAGAAGTTTGCACTGAACTAACCATGTATTGAGAAATCAATTTCCCCATACGTGTCATTTCAACAATTTCATCATCACCACTAGCAACTACAGGAGCAACAGTTGGCTTAACTGCAGCAGGTTTTACTACCTCAGCTTTTTCAGTAACTGGTGTTGCCGGAGCATTTGATTTGTTTTCAATATATCCTAAAATATCTGCTTTAGTAACTCTACCATCTTTTCCAGAACCTTGAATTGTTTCTAATTCTGACATCGATATATTTTCTGACTCGGCAATATTTCTCACTAATGGAGAGTAGAATTTTCCTGAAGCACTCTTTTTTTCAATCGGTGCAGCAACAGATTCAACAACTTTATCAACAGATGTTTCGATTTTCTGTACTGCCTTTTCAACAACAGGTGAAATAGTAGTTTCTACAACAGTAGTTTCCTTGTTATCTTCTCCTTCAATTTCAATTACTGCAAGAGTTTCACCAACTTTCACAACATCATTCTCATTAAAACGAACTTCTATTAAAGTTCCTTCCACTTCACTTGGCACTTCAGAATCTACTTTGTCTGTTGCAATTTCTACCACTGCATCATCCAATTCAATTCTGTCACCAACTTCTTTGAGCCACGAAGTAATCGTTGCCTCAGCAACACTTTCGCCCATTTTCGGAAGTTTCAATTCAAATTTTGCCATACCATTATTTTTTTTGATTCGACAAATTTACAAAAAGTATTGCTTTGAAAAGTTGAATAGTACTTAAATAAAATAATCAAAATAAATTATTGTCAGATATGCAACGATTCAATTACATTATCTTTATTAAACTTAAAGTATACGCTTGTTTCATTGAGAATATTTTAAACAAAAAAGTAAATCGTTTTTGTTTTAGATTCCCGTTTTCACGGGAATGACAATCCAAATAAAAACTGACTTTATCTTCTTTTAAATTCCATTCATCTTCGCGAATTAGGAACGATTGAAACGAACTCACTTAAATTGTAACAACCATCATGAGATTGCCACACCCCGATGCGTTTCACTTTCAGGATTCGCAAAGACGTTTTATTATTTAAATTGTTGATGAAAAAACTCTAGTATCTGGTTTATTCTCTTGCAATCTTAAATCAAATGCCATACAAACATTCCGTACAAACATTCTCCCTTCTTCTTTTAATTTGAGTTTGTTATCAGAAAATTCTAGCAAACCATCATTTTTAATTTCTTGCAATTGTTCGGTGATCTTTTGCTTCGCATTTTCTGACAATCTATCATTCCATTCTGTTTCTAAATTACACATCAAATCTAAGATATGCTTTCTGACAACCAAATCTTCATCCGTCAATAAATGCCCCCTAAAAATTGGAATCTCACCTTCATTCACTCTCTTTTGATAAGTATCAATCGCCTTCTCATTCTGAGCAAAAGCATACCATGAATCACTGATAGATGACATTCCTAAGCCAATCATCAATTCTGTTTTACCAGCAGTATAACCCATAAAATTACGATGTAATTTCTTGTTCTCTAAAGCGATATTCAATGAATCAGAAGGTAATGCAAAATGATCCATCCCAATTTCTATATAACCTGCATCAAAAAATAATTGCTTTCCTAGTTCGTACAAATAACGTTTTTCCGCATCCTTGGGTAAATCATTATCATCAAAACCACGTTGACCTACACCTTTTATCCAAGGCACATGTGCATAGCTGTAATAGGCTATTCTGTCTGGTTTCAAGGCGATGGTTTTTTTGATAGTATCTCTAATACTTGACTCTGTTTGAAAAGGTAATCCAAAAATTAAATCGTGACTAATAGAGGTATACCCAATCTCTCGCGACCAATCATTTACTTTTTTTACCTGCTCAAAACTCTGCACTCTATGAATCGCTTTTTGAACCGTTGAATCGTAATCTTGAATTCCAAAACTATTTCTTCTAGAACCTAAATCGTATAAAGTTTGTAATTGCTCTTTTGAAGTGTGATTTGGATGCCCCTCATAACTAAACTCAAAATGAGCATGTTTTTCGGCTAATTCAAAAATTCCATTAATTATGTTACTTAAATTTTCTGAAGAAAAAAATGTTGGTGTTCCACCACCTAAATGAATCTCTCTTATTATAGGTTTGTCATCAAACAAGTCACAATACAATTTCCATTCTTTCAACACCGTTTCTAGATAAGGTTCTTCTACTTCATGTCTTTTGGTAATTTTTTTATGGCAGGCACAAAAGGTGCATAAACTTTCACAAAAAGGCAAATGAATATACAAACTGATTCCCTCAGAATCATTACTCTCGTCGAAAGCTTTTACAACAGATTGTTTCCAATCGCTTGGAGCAATTCCTGTTTTATCCCAAAAAGGTACCGTTGGATAACTCGTGTATCTCGGCCCTGGAATGTTGTATTTTTGAATTAAATTGGTGTTCATTTGTTTTTATTTTTTATACCTACAAGGTTTTTGAAACCTTGCAGGAGAGATTATTTTAATATACTATCTCTAATAACCCCTCAATGTTTCCTGCAAGGTCTTTGAGACCTTGTAGGTATTCTTATTTTACTCAAAAGTAAATTTCTGAGTCAGTAAATCACTTTTTTGCTGATGACAGAATTTGAAATTTTCAACATCATCAAATAAATTCAGTACTCCAAACTCACCTTCACCATTCAATATTGATTTATAAGACGAAAATCCATAATTCTCAAAACCAACACCTGTATGGTGCTCTGGATTAAGATGCACATATAAAATCAAAGCTTTCAAATATTCTTCATTATGAATTTTAATTCTCTTAAAATGTTTTTCAAACAAACTTCCTGTTCTATTATTTTGCTTATTAAATGCCTTGGCATATGCATTTAATAAATTTGAAAAACTTTGAGTAACGTCTTTTTCGTTAGCTTTAATTTCAACAATTAAATGAAAATGGTTGTCCATTAAACAATACGCTAATAAAGATACTTTTGCCTTTAAATACTTATCAATAAGATTTATAAAATATCGTTTGTTTTCATCATTCATAAAAATATTACACCTATTTATACCTCTATTATAAACGTGATAAAAATTATCTTTATGTAGAACTTCTAATTTCATATTTACATAATCAACTTAAAAATATACCTACAAGGTTTTTGAAACCTTGCAGGAAAGATTATTTTATTTAAAAATCAATTTTCTCTATTTCTATAAAATAAATCAACAGATGCTATTATCATCAGAATTAATGTTCCATCAACTTTTCTCTTTTACAAAAAAAATCAACGATAGTTAAAATATGAACAGTAATTATTACTTTATTATTGTAATCATTAAGGTCATCCAATATTTTTATTTCTTCCTTATCATAATCATATTTTACAAAAATATTGTTAAGCCTTCCTAACTCACTAGTTTCAAAAATACTTAAAGCATATTTATCAACTTTAGGACGTTTTACTCCAACTTCTTTTAAAATTTCACATACTTCCCATTCGGCGATGGATTAAGTGATATTACAGAATCTTTATATATGTAGATTGTACCACTATAATTCCAAATCTCTTTAAACGTTTTTTTTTCTATTTTATCAAAAGTTGACTCAAGATCTTCTAAATTAAAAATATTTAAACTAAAAAAGCTTTCATCATA
>JAQRMW010000225.1 GCA_028599075.1 Urechidicola sp.
GGTGGTTGTGCTAGCACCATCAGAAAAGGTTTGATTTCGCTAGACGGAATCGAATCTGTTGATATAGAAATAGAATCATCAGAGATTAAAATACCATCTGAAAATGAAGAAGTAATTGCATCTGCAATTAAAAAGTTATCGAATATGGGATATCCACAAGTGGGCGATCCAAATACGGTATTGAAAAAAGCAAAATCGTATGTGAGTTGTGCAGTTGGTAAAATGAATCAAGAATAATGTATAGAATTTTAGTTAACAAAGTAAAAGTTAGGTTTCAAGATTGTGACCCTTTTAATCATTTAAACAACTCTAAATACATAGATTATTTTATCAATGCTCGTGAAGACCATTTGTTAGAAAATTACAATCTAGACATCTATACCATGGCATTGAAAGAAGGTGTGAGTTGGGTAGTAGCATCCAACCAAATTAGTTATTTAAGGCCTGCTTTAATGATGGAAAAAGTGATTATAGAATCACAAGTAATTAGTTATACAACCAAAAGTTTGCAGGTAGAATTGCGAATGTACAATGAAGACAAGTCAGAACTAAAATCAGTGATGTGGTCTAAATTTGTACATTTCAATATGAAAACACAACGCACTCATGAGCATGCTGATCGGTTTATGAAACTGTTCGAAGAAGCCCATATGCCAGTGGATGAAACTACTTTTGAGTCTCGTATAAAAGCAATGATGAAGAGAGGTTAAAGAGACTTGTTTTGTCATTGCGAAGGAGGAACGACTGAGGCAATCTCTTTTATTTCAGTTTTAGCTATATTGTCTTTCCCGCGTAAACGGGAATCCATTTGTATTGAAACAATAAACATCATCAGCTAAAATAAGAAAGTAGCTTTGCCTTTTTTGAAGGAGTAACTGAAAGTTCTTTTCCGTTTTGTAATTCAACAGTACCTCCCTTACCTTTCTTGTAGGTTTTTATAAAATTGACATTGACCAAATAAGACTTGTGGATTCTCACAAACCCATTTTCAGATAAAATATTTTCAAAATATTTCAAGGTCTTACTTACCAGCTTTGTTTTATTATCTGCTAAAAACAACTGTGTATAATTATCGTCGGCTTTGCAATACAATATGTTTTTCATCTCTAAAACTTCGAAGCCTTGTTGGGTCGGAATCGTAATTTTATCTTCAACTGTAGTGAGTTTTGGTTTTAAAACTGCGTGTTGTAATTCGTTTTCTTTATTCTTAATTTCAACAATATAATCTACCGCTTTAATGAGGTCATCAATAGAAATTGGTTTTAATAAATAGTAAGACGCATGCTGGTTTAAGGCATCAATTGCATAGTGGTCATAAGCAGTTACAAAAATTGTTTCGAAGGATATATTACTCAATTTATCAAGTAAGTCAAAACCACTACCATACGGCATTTCTACATCTAAAAATACCAAATCTAAGTCATTGTTTCTAATCAATACTAGGGCTTCTTCAATATTTTCGGCTTCTCCCACAACCGTTACATTAGGGCAATATTTAGCCAAATAATTTTTGAGGATATCTCTACTAGTTTTTTCGTCTTCTACGATGATGGTGGTTAAATTCATTTAAAAATGTTTAACTGTTTATTTGTGTAATTGTTTAAAAGCTAGATTTTATTTTAGCAATTTAACAGTTACACAATTCAACATTAGTCTTGTTTCTTAAGCGTTAATACAACTTCAGTTCCAGAAGAGTCATGGTTTAAATCTGTAATACTTACATCCAAACGGTCGCTATACATTTCATTTAAAATAGCAATTCGTTTTTTGATATTATTCATTCCCTGACTTTTTTGCTTTTGCTGATATTGAGTTTTTAATTCTTTTGATTTTGCTCTACCTATACCATCATCTGTAATAATTATTTTTACAGTTTCAGCATCTTTTTGTTGGATATTAATTTCTAAATATCCCTTTTCTTTTTTATAGCGTAACCCATGCCAAACAGCATTTTCTACATAGGGTTGTAGTAACATTGGCGGAATTTGGAAATCACTTACTTCTAATTTTTCATCAACAGTAATGGTATAATCAAACTTATCTGTAAAACGCGAATGTTCTAATTTTATATACAGTTCTAGCAATTCAATTTCTTTAGATAAAGGAATAAAATCTTGTTCAGAATTATCTAAAACACTTCGCATTAGTTTAGAGAAATCAGTCAAATATCTGTTGGCTGCACGTTCATCATTTTGCGAAACAAAACTATTTACAGAGTTTAAAGCATTAAAAATAAAATGCGGATTCATTTGTGAGCGCAAAGATTTTAGTGCCAATAAATTATTTGCCAATCTTCGTTGCTTGTTGCTCTTATACATCCAAAACAGCGAGAGTACAAGTAGTAATAAACCACCTACTAAAGAATAAATAATCAAGCGTTGTCGCTTATATGTTTCCTGAGTCAATTGTTTTTGACTGCTAAAAAAATCATAACGACTCTCTGATAATTCCCTGTCTTTTTCTAAACTATTGATTCTATTTTGCTTGTTGGTCAACTCTTTGCCCAAGGCAACAGCATCTTTAATTTCTTGTTCTTTTTGCTGATAAATAACATCGACTAACTGGGCGTATTCTTGATATTTTTCTAAGGCTTCATCAGATTTACCAGCTGCTCTATACAATTCAGACAAGCGTTGTAAAGCATCTTTCTGAGTTTCTAAATCTCCTTTGGCATCTGCTTCAACAATACTTTTTTCTAGGTAGGGGGCAGCCTCACTTAGATCACCTTTGTTTAGGTAAGCATTCCCAATATCAAAATTTAATTTTTGAGAAGATATTATTGGTTTATCTACAGAATCATTCTTTTCAACTTTCGATTCTTCAACTTTTAATTCGTTAAGTGTTTCTTTTCTTAGAGCAATTTCTTTATCGTACTCTTTATTATCTCTGTAATAATCTGCTATAGAATTATTAGAAATAGCTCTCGATTGTACATCTTCACTTTCTGAAGACTTAAGGGTTTCTATCAAATATTCCTCTGCAACTTGTGGCTGACCTTTTTGAGAATAGGTTTCGCCAATCTTGGTATTTAGCTCAGACACTTTTGGTTTTACATTGAGTTGTTCAGCAATTTCTAAGCCTTTTTCATAATGCTCAATAGCTGTATCTAATTCGTTTAATTTTTTGGAAGAGTTATCACCCAAGCCTTCATAAATAACGATTTTTTGATGTGTACTTATAGTAGTGTCGTTTAATAATTCTTGATACATCTCTGTACTTTCGTCAAAATTATTATTTAGGGTATATGCTTTTGCCAACTTAAATTTTATGGAATTCGTTTTAGCAAAATTTAATGCTGTTTCATAATTTGAAACGGCTAAATCATATTGTTTTAAATTAGAATAGACATCTCCTAGAATGGTATATACTTCTGACAATTGCCGATTGTTCTTGCGAGATTTGCTAATAACACTCAGAGAGCTTTCGATAAATCCAATACTTTTTTCTGGATTAGAATTTTTATAAAAACGAGCAGAATCAATCAATTGACTCACAGATGCTTGCTTTATTTTACGTGAAGATTTACTTCTAAAATCATCCTTTTCAGCTTCATTTTCTATCTGATAAAAATTGCTATTATTTAAAGTGATGGTATTAATTCGCTTGCCATCTTTGCTAATAATAAGTACATCACCTGATTTTGCGCGAACTGTAAATTCACCACTACTATCAGTTAAAACAGTTTCTCCGGTACCGCGAACTCTAACCGTTACATTAGGCATTGGCACACCATTGTCATCCATTATGGTAGAAGAATACTCCACATTAGTTTGTGCAAAACAAGACAAACTAGTAAATAGTAATAGTAGGATGATGTATTTTGTTTTCATTATTTTTTTGATGTTAACATTGCTAAACTACGGACTAAAATTGGTTTGAAAAAATGCCTTTTGTCAATATTTATGGCTATGACCTACTTTTAACTATCCGTTATTCCACTTTACAAATTCAAGTGACCTTTTTACGCATTGAAACAACCCTTTCACTCATTTAAGGTTTTTTATAAAATAAGTTGATTTTAGTTTTACACTGAATTTAAACCAAAACAAATCATGAAAAAAATTGTTGTCATCATAGCTTTATTACCACTTCTTGTTTTTAGCCAAAAGAATTTTATAGATCAGCCTTTTATTGAGGTTACTGGAAAAATGGAATTAGAAATTATACCTGATGAAATTTATATCAGTATTACAATAAACGAAAAAGATAAGCGCAATAAGACAGTTGAGCAGCAGGAAAAATTAATGATTCAAAAATTGAAAGCTGCCGGGGTTGATGTTGATGAAAAATTATCAATCAAAGATTTTAGTGGCGATTACTCTAAGTATTTTTTACGTAAAGATGAGCTTGTGAAATATAAAAATTATGAACTCTTAATTCACAAAACAGCATTACTTCCTATCATCTTTAAAGCGCTAGATGAAATTGATATTTCGAATGTGTCTATTGAAAGAACAGACCATTCTGATTTAGAAAATCTAAGAAGAGAAGCAAAATTAAAAGCATTAAAAATTGCTAAAGAAAAAGCAAGTGGATACGCAACAGCTATTGAGCAAAATGTAGGGAGGGCATTGTATATTCAAGAGAATGACAACTTCAATTCTTATAATAATTACAACCAATTAAATGAAGTAGTTATTGTTGGGTACGGAGATAAAAGATCTGATAATTATGAGGCCTTTCAAGATGTGCAATTCTCAAAAATCAACATAACAGCAACCGTATTGGCACGATTTGAATTAAAATAAAAACTAAAATAACCTTAAAATATATATCATGAAAACACTTTTTAAAACACTCTTAGTCCTAATTGCTTTTGTAACTGTGTCTTGCAATGCAACGACAAAAAAAAATGAAAAGAAGAATATAATTGCTGTTAACGCAATTGCAGAAAAAGCTCCAAAAAGCACCGTTAAGGTTGCTTTGTTATTAGACACAAGTAATTCTATGGATGGTTTGATTGACCAAGCAAAAGCTCAGTTATGGGAAATCATCAACGAACTATCATATGCAAAATGCGATGACGAACATCCTGATTTAAAAATTGCTTTGTATGAGTATGGCAATGATAATTTAGAATCTTCGGATGGGTTTATTAGACAAGTCCTAGATTTTAGTGATGACCTTGACGAGATTTCAGAAAAATTATTTTCATTAACTACCAATGGGGGAAGTGAATATTGCGGAGAAGTAATTCAGACTTCACTAAATGATTTGCAATGGGGCAACAATACAAAAGATTTGAAACTTATTTTTATTGCGGGTAATGAACCTTTTACACAAGGTAAGCTTAACTATAAAGATGCTACCATAAATGCGAATGAAAAAGACGTAACTGTAAATACTATTTTTTGTGGTGATTATGAAAATGGCATCAGCGGAAAATGGCAGCATGGGGCACAATTAACAGGTGGTGATTATATGACCATTGATCACAATAAAGCTATTGTACATATTAAAACTCCGTATGATGATATTATCATTCAGTTAAATAATAAATTGAACAAAACCTATGTTCGTTATGGAAAACAAGGATATGCTAAATATAAAAACCAAGCAATGCAAGATTCTAATGCGGTAGAAGTTGCAGAAGAAGTGATTGTAAAAAGGACAGTGAGTAAAAGCTCTAGAGCTTATAAAAACACTACTTGGGACTTGGTGGATGCTGAAAAAGAAAAAGATTTTGAATATGATGATTTGGATAAAAAAACTTTACCAGCCGAATTGCAAAACAAATCGACTAAAGAAATTAAGGCTTATGTAAAAATAAAAAGTGAGGAGCGTGAAGCAATTCAAATAGAGATTCTGGAAGTAAATAAAAAACGTACCGCATATATTGCCGAAAAGAAAAAGGAATCTAAAAATGAAACTGAAACTTTAGACAGTGCCATGATTAAGGCAATTAAAAAACAAGCTAAAAACAAAAATTATACTTGGGAGTAATACCATAATTTATCCTGCAAGGTCTTAAAAACCTTGTAGGTATTTATTAAGAATAAAATAAATTTGTCAGAAAAAATAAAAAACCTAAAAAAGCCTCTCGACAGCGCTTGAGGTAATATTAAAAAATAAGAGTTTCTTCTTTAAAAAGAGTTATTGATATTTGGGCAACCAGCACCACGCGGCTCTTTACAGAACACATTAAATCCTAAAGATATTTGGTGATAGCCTGCATCATCAAACAAGAAATCTCCTGTTTGTTTTGTATAGGTATACCCTACCATAAAGCGTTTGTAGTTAACACCTACAATAGGCGAAATATAACGAAGCTCTTCAATATTATTTCCATCAAAACCTTGTCGGTAAGAAACACCAGCCCAAACTTGTGCATTGTCAAAGCGTTTGTAAACTTTTGCATTAAAATCAGCGAATTTTTCTCCTGTACGTTCAACAAATTGCATCATTACTGATGGTTCGAACTGAATTTTATCCCAATCAAAATAATGACCAGCAGTCACTAAATAACGTCTTAAGTTTAAAGATTCATAATCATCGTCATATAAATTACGTGCTGATAGCAATAAGTTTTTTGCTGTAAAATAAGAGAAGAATCCTTGGTTGTGATATGCCATCCCAAAATCGGCATTTACATAATTTCTACTTTGAATAATTTGTGTGATTACCGGATCTGGAATCACAAAACTTGTTTCGTCAATACTATTTTGTACTAGCATTACTGACAAACCAAAAGACAATAAATTAACATCGTCTATACGACCCAATTCAATGTGATACGCATAGGTGCCAATAATTCCTTGTTGCGAATGGAACCCATTTTTATCGTTAAATAAAATTCCACCAACTGCTGATTTTTCTCCAACACGTGTATGAAAACTCAAGGTTTGCAAAGCAGGTGCATCAGTTACTCCAGACCATTGGTTACGTGCAGTAAATCTAATTTTACCACAATTACCAATTCCCGCTGCTGCAGGGTGCACTAAATAGACATTGTCTGATAAATAATCTGAATAAATTGGAAGTGTTTCTTGAGCATTTACAAAGATGGCTCCTAGTAAAAACACGACTCCGGTAATTATATTTTTTATATTCATTTTTCTCCCCAAAAAAAATTAAGCGATTCCAAATATAGGATATTGCTTCTTATTAAACTTTAATTTAACACTTTTATTATGCTAACGTCTTACCAAGCTAAAGTGCCCTCTTTTTAAAACAGGATTACCACTAGAATCTTTAACTAATACGCTATACCAATAATCTCCTGACGGTAAAGGATTTCCGTTGTAATTACCATCCCACCCTACAATTGAACTAGCATTTAGGGTTGCTAACATTTTTCCATAACGATCAAAAATCGAAACCCCATCAGATGGATTTACCAATCTTTCGTCTGTTAAATTGATAATATTCCAGGTGTCATTATTTCCATCATTGTTTGGTGTAAAATAATTTCCTGCTCCAACAATTGAAATACTTCTATAGGCAGGTGGTAAACACCCATTGGCATCTCTAACTGTTAACACATAATTTCCTGGTGCTACCTCATCAAAAATATTGTTAGATTGAAAACTAACTCCATCTAATGAGTATTCATAATCTCCAATTCCGAAAGAGGTTCCACTCACGGCACCCTCTACATTAACTGTTACGATATTATTATCAGAAAAGTCTGAAATCTCAACACTTTCGATAGTTGGTGCTTCAGACAGCGAAACTGAAATTACTGCGCTAATATCTGCACAGGCTCCTTGCCCAGACACTGTGTAGGTATAATCACCTGCTGCGTCTGTTGAAGGGTCAAAATTTCCATCTCCACTTGCCATTGTTGGTGACCAAATTCCACCAGTATCTGGAGTGCCTCCTAAGAGGGTAAATAAATCTATTGTTGGTTCAGACATACAGAAAAATGCATCAGCATCTAAACCAGCATCTGGTGCTGTATCAACTGTTACAACAACTTCTGCAGAGATATCGGCACAAGTACCAGTTCCTAAAACAGTATAAGTATAGATACCTCCTAAATCAATAGCAGGGTCAAACATTCCTGTTCCACTAGTTAAGGCCGGTGACCATGTTCCTGTAGCATCTGGAGTGCCTCCTAGATATTTAAATAAATCATCTCCTAAATCTGAAGTACAAAATTCGACCGTACCATTTGTTCCTGCATCTGGTGCTTGGTATAATGTAACATCGATTGTTGCTGTGTCATCAGTACAAACTCCATTACTTACGGTATATGTATATATTCCTCCTGTGTCAGTTGCTGGGTCAAATACTCCTGTACCACTAGCTAAAGCTGGCGACCAAGTACCAGTTGTATCTGGTGCTCCTCCTAATAAAGTAAAAATATCGAAAGTTGTATCAGTACTACAAAATTCAATTGTATTATCTGTACCTGCATTTGGTTCGGCATCTATTGATACGGTAACCGTTGCTGTATCATCTGCACAAACTCCTGTTCCGGTAATCGTGTAAGTATAAGCTCCGGCAACATCAATTGCAGGGTCAAAAATCCCTGTGCCACTTGTAAGTGCAGGTGACCATGTGCCTCCTAAATCCGCGGTTCCTAATAAAGCATATAAATCTTCTGTTGGAGAATTGCTACATAAAGTTATGCTGTTATCTGTCCCTGCATTTGCTGCAGTATAAACGGTAACATCTACTGTTGCGGTAGCATCAGTACAAACTCCGTTGCTAACGGTATAGGTATAAATTCCTGTGACATCTAATGATGGATCAAAGATTCCTGTACCACTAGTTAAAGCAGGTGACCAAGTTCCTGTTGTATCTGGTGTGCCACCCAAAAATGTGATTAAATCTATTGTTGCATCTGAAGTACAAAACTCAGTTAGACCATCCAACCCTGCATCAGGTGCAAGATCAACTGTTACAGTAACTGTAGCCAAATCATCTGCACAGACTCCAACACCAGTAACTGTATATGTATAAATTCCTGCAGCATCTACTGCAGGGTTAAACACTCCAGTTCCACTCGTTAAAGCAGGAGACCATACTCCTCCCATATCAGGAGAACCTCCTAAATTTGTAAATAAATCTGTCGCTATATCTGTACTACAATATGCCATTGTTCCATCTACACCTGCTTCAGGAGCAGTATCAACTGTAACGGTTACCGTTGCAGTTGCGTCAACTGCACAGGCTCCAATAGGTGAAACGGTATAGGTATAAATTCCTGCTAAATCTATAGCTGGGTCAAAAACTCCTGTACCACTAGTAAGAGCAGGAGACCAAACTCCACCAGCATCTGGTGTTCCTCCTAAGCTACTGAATAAATCGGCAGTAGGATTGTCTGTGCAAAAATCGGCAGTGCCATCTGTTCCTGCATCAGGAGCAGTATCTATAGTAACCACCACTTCGGCTGTATCATCAACACAAACACCCAAGCCTGCTACTGTATATGTATAAGTTCCTACTGCATCAACAGCAGGGTCAAACATTCCTGTACCACTTGTTAAAGCGGGTGACCATGTTCCGCCCATATCTGGACTTCCTCCTAAATTTGCATATAAATCTGTTGCTGCGTCTGTACTACAATATGCCATCATTCCGTTAGTACCAGCTTCCGGGGCAGTATTTAATATAACTGTCACTGTAGCTGTAGCATCAATAAGACAAGCTCCGGTTGGTGCAACTGTGTAGGTGTAAATTCCAGCTAAATCTACTGCAGGGTCAAACATTCCAGTACCACTTGCTAAAGCAGGAGACCATACTCCACCGGCATCTGGTGAACCTGTTAAACTCGAAAATAAATCTACACTTGCATTGTCTGTACATAAATCAATAGTACCATTAGTACCAGCATTTGGAGCAGTATCCACTGTAACAACAACTTCGGATGTTGCATCTGGGCAACCACCACCTGTAACTACATAGGTGTATGTATTTGCGGTATCAACCGCAGGGTCAAACACTCCTGTACCACTTGTTAAAGCAGGTGACCAAGTACCTCCTGCATCTGGTGAACCACCTAATTCTAAAAATAAATCTGTAGGTGTATCAGTAGAACAATAATTGATACTCCCATTTGTACCTGCTTCTGGTGCAATATCAACAGTAACTGTTACTGTAGCTGAATCATCAACACACAAACCAGCTCCTAATACGGTATATGTATAAACACCAGTAGCATCAACCAAAGGGTCAAACACTCCTGTGCCGCTTGTTAGTGCAGGAGACCA
>JAQRMW010000226.1:0-32675 GCA_028599075.1 Urechidicola sp.
TGAGAAATGTGCTACTAAAAAAGCAGAATGCAAAGCAAAATGTGCTTCTAAAGATGGCAAAAAATGTGCTGATGCTAAATGCAGCAAAGACTGTACAGATAAAGACTGTGAGAAATGTGCTACTAAAAAAGCAGAATGCAAAGCAAAATGTGCTTCTAAAGATGGCAAAAAATGTGCTGATGCTAAATGCAGCAAAGACTGTACAGATAAAGACTGTGAGAAATGTGCTGCTAAAAAAGCAGAATGTAAAGCTAAATGCGCTGCTAAAAAAGTCGTTAGTGATTCTATAAAATAATCATTAATAAAACTAGAAAAAAGCTTCCAAAATTGGAAGCTTTTTTTATGCTTTTTTACGAAGTGAAAAATGTAAAAAGAGAAGGCTTATAAAAAATAAAACCCCTACTAACTGATGTGTCACACCATAGAATAATGGAATACCAACATCGATACTTAACAATGTAAGCACTCCTAAAATTACTTGTAAAATTACAAGAGCAACTGAAGTTTTTAACCAATTCTTAGCAAGTAAATAGACGTTTTTAATACTCTTAATAAACATCACAATTGTAAGAATCAAAACTAAATAAGCTAACATGCGATGTGTAAACTGCACAAAGGCATGAGCAAAAATAAAGCTGTCATAATTGGTTAAGTTGTGCCAATTCCAATTGCTCGATTTTAACAAAACATCTGGTATAAAAGTACCATTCATATCTGGCCAAGTTGGAAAATATAGTCCAGCTTTCATCCCAGACATCAAACCTCCAAAAATTAATTGTATAAAAGTAAATGCAATTATAAGGGTTAAAATTTTCGGCACTCCAATACCACTTGAATTACTCTTATAATTGTAAACATCTGCAATTGTTTTAACCATTGCACCTATACTTAAAACAGCTAACATAAAATGCAAACTCAATTTGTAAGCATCTACCCAAGGCCTATCAACGAGCCCGCTCATTACCATAATCCAACCTGCTGAAGCTGTTAATGCAGTAAAAAATATAACAAGTCCTAATCGCTTTATCAAATACCAGTTCATCTGTCTTTTAATAATAAAAGCTATGAATGGTATTAAAAAAACAAATCCTAAAATTCGTACCCAAAGCCTATGAGCATATTCCCAAAAATAAATAAACTTAAAATCGGATAAGTTGAAATCAGAATTTATCTTATGGTATTGAGGGGTTTGTTTGTACAAATCAAAAGCATCGTTCCATTGCTCATAATTCAAAGGTGGAATCACACCACTCACAATATCCCAACGGGTAATTGAAAGCCCCGACCCAGTTAATCTTGTGATACCTCCAAGAATTACTTGTCCAATTAGCATGACCAAACCTGTAATTAGCCAAATTCTAATTGTTTTATTGAATTGATATTTATTTGTACTCATTATTTTATTGATTGATTTTTCCATTCAATGTTTTCCATCAAATTTTTGATATCCATTTCAATATATTTTATTGTGGGTAAAATAGAATCATAGTTTGGTTTTACCTTAAAATACAAAGCTCCGAATAGCACATTCTTTACACTATCAGTGGCATGAAATTGTATGTTAGATGCAACATCACCTTCTACATTTATTATTTTTCCAAAAATCTTTTTTTGATAATCTACAAAAGGTCGTGCATTGATAACATCAGCTTTTACGGTGTGCTCATACGTTAATTTCTCAACTTCTTTTAGCACATCTATTAAGTTATTATCGACTTCTCGGTATGTTAAATGGATGGTTGCTTTTAAATTTGGATAGTGAATTTTTGCCCAACAATTATTTTGAAAATCAATTTGAGAAATTTGAGAAATTTGTATGTTATATGGGCAATCAGAAATTACTTTTTGATAGCTAGCCTCAGGATAATTTAAGCGTAAAAAAGCCTTTGGCTTTGGTAAGACTTCGCCGTCAGTACATGAAATGCACAAAGTTAGAATTGAAAGTAAAACTGTTATTTTAATCTTCATTTAAAATTGGGTTGATTGTTACTTTTACTTGTTTCACTCTCCTTTTATCCATGGCCTCAACTTTAAACGTCAAGTGCTCAAATTTTAGTATTTCATCTTTTTTCGGAAACTTTTTTGAAATCTCTAAGATAAATCCTGCCAAGGTTTCGGTCTCTCCTTTTTCTTCTTCAAAAAACTCTTCATCGATAGCAACCACTTTAGAAAAATCTTTGATAGATGTCTTTCCTTCAAAAACATAATTATGTTCGTCTATCTTAGAATACAGCAAATCTTCATCATCAAACTCATCAGTAATATCTCCCACAATTTCTTCAATAATATCCTCTAAAGTCACTATTCCACTAGTACCCCCATATTCATCTACCACTACTGAGAGGTGTATTTTCTTTTCTTGAAACTCTTTTAACAAATCATCAAGCTTTTTATTTTCTGGCACAAAAATAGTCTTCCTTAATAAAGATTGCCACTTAAATTTTGTCTTAGATAGATGGGGTAATAAATCTTTAGCGTATAAAACTCCTGTTATATTGTCAATGTTTTTATTATACACAGGGTTTCTAGAATAACCATTTTTAATAATTTCTGACAGCACATTTTTATAAGTATCATCATCAGAAATAGCAAAAACATCTGTTCTAGGTTTCATGATTTGCACTGTTTCTGTTTTGCCAAAACTCACAATACCTTCTAATATTTTTTGTTCATCTTCGGTTGTTGCATTGTCTGATGTTAGCTCTAACGCTTGTGATAATTTTTCTACAGAAAAGCTAGATTTTTTTTGCCTCAATCTTTTTTCTACTATATTATTCAACCCCAATAATGGTTTACTAAACGGACTTGTGATTACTGATAATACCCTAAGTGGATTCACCATAACTGTAGCAAATTTCATGGCATTTCTGCTAGCATATACTTTTGGTAAAACTTCACCAAAAAGTAATATTAAAAATGTAACTAAGATAACCTCAATTGCAAATTTGAGATATGCATTTGAAATTCCATAAAACAATTGCTCTCCTAAAAAAGCAAAAATTAATACAATTAAAATATTGATAAAGTTATTAGAAATTAGAATTGTAGCAAGTAATTTTTGAGGGTGCTCTAAAATTTTCACCACCTTTTTTTGAAGCTTAGAATCTGATTCAGAAGCCTCATCCAATTCAGTTGACGAAAGAGAAAAGAAAGCAATTTCGGCTCCAGAAATAAAAGCAGAACAGCTTAACAAAATTAGAAGAGCCACTAATTTAATGACAAAATATTCATCGAAACTATCTAAAAAACTCAAGGGATCTGGATCCAATACTGTGGGTTTTAGTTTAACTTAAAATGGCAAATCGTCCTTGTCTGAATCTTTGTTTTCAGTAGGAGGTGTTGGTTGAGGTTTAGGGCTTGATTGAGTTGGTGTATTCAGCTCTTTTTTTGTTGTTAAAAATGTCATGTCAACAACATGAATTTCGGTCATGTATCTCTTTACACCTTCTGACTCCCATTGTCGAGTTTTGATACGTCCTTCACAATAAATCTTATCGCCTTTAGATAAATACTTTTCACAAATTTCAGCAAGCTTATTTCTAACAACAATGTTATGCCATTCAGTAGTTGTAATTTTTTCTCCCGTTTGTTTATTTGTGTAAGATTCGTTGGTAGCTAGTGGAAAACGCCCTATAGAATTTTTATCATCAAAATAATGGACTTTTACATCGTCTCCTAAATGACCAATTAACATTACCTTATTTACTGTACCTGCCATTTCATTTGTATTTATACTTCAAAAGTACTAAAAATTTCTGTTCGTTTTAATTCTTCAATAAAATTATGAATGAGTATTGGAACAGGAAAACCTTCAATACTTGTCCACTCAGTATTTACCGATTTATTTGAATTGGTTTTTACAATCCAGAATCTTGTATTTATATGTTGATGTGATAATTTATGAACTATTAATTGTTGATTGAACTGTTTTATTAACACATCGCTTTCTTGAAATAATTCATTAAATTCAGCATGATTTACCAAATCAGTTTCATCAATATTAGCTATTGATTCAATCAACGGAAATTCATATAGGTTTTGCCAAATTCCTTTACCTTCTCGTTTTCTTAAAATGGTTTTTTGGTCAGATGTGATGACTACTAAATAATTAAAATATCGCTTTCTAACTTTTATTTTCTTATCTTTTATAGGCAACTTTTTTATCTCACTTTTTTGAAGCGCCACACAGCTACTATTCAAAGGGCATATACTACAATCAGGGTTTTGAGGTTTACACATTCTAGCGCCAAACTCCATAATTGCTTGATTGTGATTTGCAGAATTCTTAACATCAATCAATTCTTGAGCGAGTTTTTTAAACTCTTTTATACCAGCAGTACTATTAATAGGTGTGGTAATGCCAAAATAGCGCGCCAAAACCCGATATACATTTCCGTCAACAACAGCAGTAGGCTCATCAAAACAAATAGAAGCGATTGCAGATGCTGTGTAATCACCAACTCCTTTTAATTTTAAAAGTGATTTATAGTCAGAAGGAAAATTACCATTCAATTGATCAACAATATACTTTGCCGAGGTGTGTAGGTTTCTCGCTCTTGAATAATATCCTAACCCTTGCCATAATTTTAATACTTGTTCTTCTTTAGCACTAGCTAAATCAAAAACAGTTGGAAAGTTCTTTACAAACGTTAAATAATAAGCTAAGCCTTGATCGACTCTGGTTTGCTGTAAAATAATTTCTGATAACCAAATAAAATAAGGATTTGCAGTATTGCGCCAAGGCAAATCACGCTTATTTTTTAAATACCAAGTAACTAGGGTTTTAGAGAATTTCATTTATTTGAATCAACAGACACAAAAATACATTAATTCAAACTTGAAAATAGAATATTTATCACTCTAAATTTTAACCGTTTACCCTTTGAAGTTCTATTAATTGTCATATATTTGCAGTCTTAATTTTAAAAACCCTATTAATAATGACAAAAGCAGATATAGTATCAAAAATTTCAGATAAATCTGGTATGGAAAAAGGAGATGTTTTAGCAGCAGTTGAAGCATTTATGGATGAAGTAAAAGATTCTCTTGAAGGAGGTGAAAATGTTTATTTAAGAGGTTTTGGAAGTTTTATTGTTAAGCAAAGAGCTGAAAAAACTGGAAGAAATATTTCTAAGAACACAACTATCAAAATTCCTGCGCACAATATTCCAGCTTTCAAACCTGCAAAAGTATTTGTAGAGGGTGTAAAAAGCAAAGTTGCTGTAAAATAATTTTATAGCGAGTACTAATTAAAAAAATAGTGTATTAATTATGCCAAGTGGTAAAAAAAGAAAAAGAGCTAAGATCTCTACGCACAAGCGTAAGAAGAGAGCAAGAGCTAACAGACACAAAAAGAAGAAGTAAGATTTATCTTACTTTTTCTTTGTAAAAAACACACGTTCTTTGAAAATGAAACATTGCAAAGTTGCAATAGTTTCTAAGGGTTTAAAAACCCTGTGTTAATTATTAACCTATCGATACAGGTTTAAAAAATTGTATTGATATAAAAACCAAATCGGAGTGAAAACAGAATTAATTATAAGATCTAGTTCCTCTGATATTGATTTTGCCTTATTAAAAGGTGGTAAACTTATTGAATTAAATAAGGAAACAAATGATAACAAAATATCAGTTGGTGATATTTTTCTTGCAAAAACAGGAAAAACACTTACAGGTTTAAATGCAGCATTCGTTAATGTTGGCTATCAAAAAGATGGCTTTTTACATTACCATGATTTAGGTGCTCAATTGTTGTCCTTGTCAAAATTCATTAAAGGAGTAAACACAGGCAAACAAAAAGATTTCACTTTAAAAAATTTCCATCTAGAAAAAGATATAGATAAAGGTGGAAAAATTAATGACGTACTTAAAACAGGACAAAATTTATTGGTTCAAATTGTAAAAGAACCAATTTCTACTAAAGGCCCTCGGTTAAATGCTGAGTTGTCTATAGCTGGTAGATATTTAGTTTTAGTTCCTTTTTCTAACCGAATTTCGGTGTCTCAAAAAATTGGAGACAATAAAGAAAAAGAGCGCTTAAAAAGGCTAATTAAAAGTATAAAACCTAAAAATTTTGGAGTTATCATCAGAACTGTTGCAAAAGATAAAAAAGTTGCAGAGTTAGATAGAGACTTAGAAAATTCTTTAGAGAGATGGGTGTCTATGTGCAAGCAAATTAAACGCTCACAAACACCGACCAAAGTTTTAAGTGAATTAAACAGAGCACACTCTATTTTAAGAGATGTGTTTAACGATTCTTTTACCAATATTATGGTAGATGATGAGCAGCTATATTTAGAGATTAAAGACTATATAGCAGAAATTGCTCCAGAAAAAGAATCAATTGTGAAACTACACAAATCAAGTATTCCAATTTTTGAAAAGTTTGGAGTTGAACGACAAATAAAAACATCGTTTGGCCAAACCGTATCAATGACTAAAGGGGCTTATTTAGTTATAGAACATACCGAAGCATTACATGTAATTGATGTAAATAGTGGTAACCGTTCTAACAAAGCTAAAACGCAAGCCGAAACAGCTTTAGAAGTTAATTTAATTGCTGCAACAGAAACTGCAAGACAATTACAATTACGAGATATGGGAGGAATTATTGTGGTTGATTTTATCGATATGCACAAAGCAGAAGATAGACAAAAGTTGTACGAACATTTAAGAAAAGAAATGTCGTTTGACCGTACCAAACACAAAATTTTACCTCCAAGCAAATTTGGTTTAGTTCAAATTACACGCCAACGAGTTAGACCAGAAATGGTAATAAAAACAAGAGAGCCAAATCCAAATAAAAATGGAGAAGTTGAAGCTCCTATTGTTTTAGTTGATAAAATTGAACATGATCTTGATAAATTAATTAGTTTCAAGAACAATAAAAAGGTAGTGTTGAACGTGCACCCTTTTATTGCTTCTTACCTTAAACAAGGGTATCCATCTATACAAGTTAGATGGTTTTTAAAGTATAAAAAGTGGATCAAAATATTGCCGCGTGATGCTTACCAATATTTAGAATATCGTTTTAAAAAACAAAATGATAACTAATTAAGGCATTGACAAATATCAAAGATGAAAATCCTATTACACTAGTTGTAATAGGATTTTTTTTGTTTTAAACTTATTGATATCTAAAACCAATATCCAAGATTAAAAAAGAGGTAATTTTCTTTTGTGTCTGGCGAGTAAGTATAATTTAGTTCTATAGGGCCAAGAAATGAATCTAATCCATAGCCAATACCTAAACCTGTTTTTGTGTCTGCAAAAATATCTCCGTCATTCCATAAATCACTATCAACTCTAGCAGCACTTGCAGTACCCATTAAAAAATTATTGTTAAAAATTTCATATCTAACTTTTAAGGTTGATTTTATAAATCCACTTCCATTTAAAGCTGCAAATTCATACCCTATCATTGATTCGAAAGTATTAATGTAATTTTCATTATACCCTCCTAAATTATAATCTAAAATTGGATTGTTATTATCGCCAATAGTAACACCTGCTTTTGCTATATATTGTAAGGTTAATTTATCAAAAAAGGTATAAGCAAAACCAAGCTCTCCTTTTAATTGAGAAAATGAATCGAAATTTTCATTATAATCCGACGAAATTAAATACCATCTAAAATCAGCGGCTAAATAAACACCTTTTTTTTGAAAATATTTTTTATCGTAAGTGTCAAACTTCACATAAGAAATAAAATTTAAATAGTTTGATTTGTCGAAATAAAACTCATCGGGGTCTTCAACAGCATTTAAAACAGTTGCTGCAAATGTATCTGTATATGCTGTAATCGTTTTCTGCTCAACTCCAACTCCAATTGCAAATTTTCTATTAAGCACAGTTTGTAGATATAACTGATTTGTAAAGTCGCGGTACTTTAAATTAATACGTGCTATCTCTGGAATATAATCAAACATAACATCTTCACTAAAGCGATGATAACTAGACTTAAAACCAAAACTCCAATTAGAACCATTGTCAATAAAATAATCTAGATTATAACGGATATTATCCCCTAAAATAATGTCAGCCGAAAAAATATCATTTTTCATCAAAACGTGTTTCGATGTTAAATTTACTAATACGGCCGTCTTATACAATTCATCATAATGTGCTGCCAATCTTATATATGTAGATATATCATTTTGCTGAAGCTTTAATTGAACAGTAGATCCACCATCATCATGGTCTAAAATTTTATATTGAATGTTTGTAAAATTTCCAGTAGCAGAAAGGTTATTAATCCCATCTACAAATGAACTATAAGCAATAGTGTCATGAAGTTTAATTCCCATTTTACTTTTTATATAAGTACGGGTGTAATCTTGATTCCCTTCTATTTGTATAGATTTAATCACAATTTCATTCTCTCTTTTCTTTTTTACAAAAGGAGGTCTGTTATAGGTCTGTTGATTTGCAATTGCAACCAATGCATCATAATGCTGTCTTGCCGCAATTTCTCCTAAATCAAATATTTCATTATAATATTCAAATGTTGTTACTGAATATCCGGTCATATCAGGAGTAATATGCACATTGGTATTTTTTATATTTTCTTCATAAGATGCATAGATTTGAAAACTCATAATTTGATTTACTATATCTACAGCAGAATTCAAATCTTCTCTAGATAAAAGGTCATTTCCTAATTCAACTCCAATAATAATATCAGCACCCATTTTCTTAACCTCATCAACTGGGTAGTTGTCAAAAATACCTCCATCTACTAATAATTTACCATCAATCTCTACCGGCTCTAGAAGTGTTGGAAAAGCACTACTTGCCTGCACAGCCTTAGGTAAAAACCCACTGTTCATTACTACCTTTTTCCCTGCTTCAATATCTGTTGCGATACAAACAAATGGGATGGGTAATTTATTAAAATCTGAAATTGTATCAACATGACTCAACATTTCTGTTAATAAATTTGCTACATTTTGACCTTTTGATAATGCCTTTGGAATTCCAATTTTACCCTTTTTTACGGGTAATGATAGTGCGTGTTTTTCCCCATTTTCTTTTTTATAAAATGGTTTTGATTTTCGTGGCACATCATCTAACATGATTTTTGTAAAATCAAAACTTCTAAAAATGGAATCTATTTCTTTTGCAGTATAACCTGCTGCATATAGCGAGCCCACCATGGAGCCCATACTTGTACCACCAATATAATCTACTCTAACACCTGCTTCTTCTAACACTTTTAACACCCCAATATGAGCAAATCCTTTAGCTCCTCCACCCGAAAACACCAACCCTACTTTTAAATCTTTTTTAGTCGATTCTTCTTCTTGCGAAAATCCAATAGAAATTGAAAATAAGAATAATAGGATGAAAAGCTTGTTCATTATTTTGTTTGGTAATAGTTGTACAATTTTTTAGCTCTAGATTCACCAATAACATCCGTCAATTCTTCTAAAGAAGCACCGATGACTCTCTTAGTAGAACGAAAATGTTGTAGCAATGTTACAATTGTTTTTTGTCCAACTCCCGGAATTAATTCTAACTCGGTTTGTATGGCTGTTTTGCTACGCTTGTTTCTGTGATGTGTAATTCCAAATCTATGAGCCTCATTCCGCAATTGTTGAATGATTTTAAGCGACTCTGATTTCTTATCCAAATATAAAGGAATTGAATCATTTGGATAATAAATTTCTTCTAATCTTTTTGCAATTCCTATGATGGCTATTTTATTTCGCAATCCCAAAATATCTAAGCTTTTTAAAGCCGATGATAATTGCCCTTTACCACCATCAATAATAATAAGTTGAGGTAACTCTTGAGCCTCATCAACCAACCGTTTATAACGACGATAAACCACTTCTTCCATCGATGCAAAATCATCAGGCCCTTCAACCGTTTTTATATTAAAATGACGATACTCTTTTTTGCTTGCCTTTCCATTTTTAAAAACTACACATGCGGCTACAGGGTGGGTTCCTTGGATGTTAGAATTGTCAAAACATTCGATATGTCTTGGCTCTTCTTTTAAGCGCAAATCCTTTTTCATCTGCGCCATAATACGATTGGTATGCCGATCAGGATCTACAATTTTTATTTGTTTAAACTGTTCTTGTCTGTAATATTTAGCGTTGCGAAGTGACAACTCAACAATTCGTTTTTTATCTCCTAATTTGGGAATAGTCACTTTTATTTCTTCTCCTAAATCAACTTTAAAAGGAACATAAATTTCTTTTGATTGTGAATTAAACCGCTGGCGAATTTCTACAATTGCCAGTTCTAATAATTCTTTATCTGTTTCGTCTAATTTCTTTTTTATTTCTGATGTGTGTGATTGAATGATAGACCCATTCATGATTTTAAAAAAGTTGACATACCCATAACTTTCATCAGATATTATTGAGAAGATATCTACATTATTTATTGATGGATTCACGACCGTAGATTTTGCCTGATAATTTGATAAATGTATGAGTTTGTCTTTTATTTTTTGAGCTTGCTCAAACTCCATATCCTCAGCATATTCTTGCATTAAATACGTAAATGTTTTTAGAGCTTCTTTAAAATCACCTTTTATAATTTGACGAATTTCATCAATCCCTTTCGAATAATTTTTTTCGGTTTGTAGATTTTCACATGGGGCTTTGCAATTGCCAATATGATATTCTAAACATAACTTGTACTTTTTATTAGAAATATTTTCTTCACTCAAAAAATAATTGCACGTTCGCAATTGATACAACTCTTTTATCAAGCCTAATAAAGCTTTTGCTGTACGAACAGAAGTGTAAGGTCCAAAATATTCTGAACCATCTTTAATCACATTTCGAGTTAAAAAAATACGTGGAAACCGTTCCTTTTTAATACAAATCCAAGGATAGGTTTTGTCGTCCTTTAACATCACATTATAGCGCGGTTGGTATTTTTTTATCAGGTTATTTTCTAATAGTAGTGCATCTGTTTCGGTATTTACAACAATGTGCTTAACACTCATTATTTTTTTAACCAACACTCGTGTTTTCCCATTTTCGTGATTCTTATTAAAATAAGAAGCTACCCTTTTTTTTAAATTTTTGGCTTTACCAACATACAGTATTTTATCATCAACATCAAAATATTGATATACACCTGGACTTGTAGGCAATGTTTTTATTTGAATTTCTAAATTGGGTTGCATAGAGCGAAATTACCTATTATTTTTCAAAACAAAAACTTGAATTTACAGGTTAAGTTAACGCTTTGTAAAGTCTTGACTTATACACTTTATTTGTTTCTAAAGAAACAGTAACTTTGCAGACTTTAAAACCCGTCATTGCGAAGCAAATTTTAATTTGCTGTGGCAATCTCATCAAGCAGATTACCACGTTATTTTGAATAATCAAAATTCCTCGCAATAACAATAGTTATAATTATGAGTTACAACCACCTAGAGATAGAAAAAAAATGGCAAGAGTTTTGGGCTGCCAATCAAACCTTTAAAGCTTCAAACACTTCTGATAAACCAAAATTTTATGTGTTAGATATGTTTCCATATCCATCAGGTGCTGGTTTACATGTTGGTCATCCTCTTGGTTATATTGCTTCTGATATTTATGCACGTTTTAAAAGACATAAGGGCTTTAATGTTTTGCATCCTCAAGGGTATGATTCTTTTGGTTTACCAGCAGAACAATATGCAATTCAGACCGGACAACATCCTGCAAAAACAACCGAAGAGAATATTAAAACTTATCGTCGTCAATTAGACCGAATTGGCTTTTCATTTGATTGGTCTCGTGAGGTTCGAACTTCGAGTCCAGAATATTATAAATGGACACAATGGATTTTTATTCAGCTGTACAACTCTTGGTACAACAAGGCATCAGACAAAGCTGAAGATATTTTAACCTTAATTTCTAGTTTTGAAAATATTGGTAATTCAGAAGTATCGGCTGTTTGTGATGAAAATATCTCTACATTTTCTGCTGATGAATGGAACCGTTTTTCTGAGAAGCAACAACAACAAATTCTAGCAAAATATAGATTAACCTATTTATCGGAAACCGAAGTGAATTGGTGTCCAGCATTAGGAACAGTTTTAGCAAACGATGAAATTGTAAACGGTGTTTCTGAAAGAGGTAGCCACCCCGTAGTCCGTAAAAAAATGACCCAATGGTCTATGCGAATCTCTGCCTATGCACAAAGACTATTAGACGGATTGCATAAAATTGATTGGCCGCAACCTCTTAAAGATTCTCAAACCAATTGGATTGGAAGATCTCAAGGTGCAATGGTTTCTTTTAATGTTGCAAATCACGATGCTAATATTGATGTGTTTACAACTAGACCCGATACCATTTTCGGGGTTTCATTTATGACCCTTGCTCCAGAGCACGAATTGGTGTCACGAATCGTGACAGATGAACAAAAGAAAAAAGTTGAGGAATATATTGAAGCTACAGCAAAACGTAGTGAGCGTGATCGAATGGCTGATGTAAAAACCATTTCTGGTGTGTTCACTGGCGCTTATGCTGAGCACCCATTTACAAAGAAACCAATTCAGATTTGGATTGGAGATTATGTATTGGCGAGTTATGGAACTGGTGCTGTTATGGCAGTTCCTTGTGGTGATCAGAGAGATTATGATTTTGCAAAACATTTTGGAATGGAGATTCCTAATATTTTTGATGGAGTTGATATATCTGAAGAAGCACATGAAGGTAAAGACGGAACTAAAATTGCTAATTCTGATTTCTTAAATGGCTTAGCATATAAAAAAGCCATGAAAACCATTATCTATGAATTGGAAAAACAAGGTGTTGGTTATGGAAAAATAAATTACCGCTTGCGAGATGCTGTGTTTAGCCGTCAGCGTTATTGGGGCGAACCATTCCCAGTTTATTATAAAGACGGAATGCCTCAAATGATTGATGCAAAGCATCTACCAATAGAATTGCCAGATGTAGAAAAATACTTACCAACCGAAGATGGGAAGCCACCGCTAGGGAATGCAATTCATTGGGCTTGGGACTGCGATACAGCAGAAGTAGTAAATACCAATAAAATTAATAATACAACTGTATTTCCGTTAGAATTAAACACCATGCCAGGGTGGGCAGGAAGCTCATGGTATTTTAATAGATACATGGATTCTCAAAATTCTAAGGAAATTGCGAGCAAAGAAGCGCTAGATTACTGGCAAGAAGTTGACTTATATATTGGTGGTAGCGAACACGCAACTGGACATTTATTATATGCCCGTTTTTGGCAAAAATTCTTGTTTGATAGAGAGATTGTACCTGTTGATGAATTTGCAAAAAAACTAATTAACCAAGGAATGATTACTGGTACAAGTGCTTTTGTTTATAGATGGGAATTTGAAAATGGAGATACTTCTGGAAAAGCAAAAAAATTAATATTTGTCAGTAAAAGTCTGATGGAAAATATCATTAAAGAAAGACAAAAGGCAGAGAATTCAAAGCATAATTTAGATAATGATTCTATTGATTTATTAGCTGTTACTCAAATAAAAAGTGACTCTGAAAATATGTGGTCACATTTTACTCCAATTCATGCCGATGTTTCTTTTGTAAATACTTCTGATGAATTAGATATTGAAGCATTTAAAAATTGGAGAGAAGAGTATAAAAATGCTCAATTTATTACTGAAGATGATGGTAGTTTTAAAGTTGGTCGCGAAGTTGAAAAAATGTCGAAGTCAAAATATAATGTAGTTAATCCAGATGCAATTTGTGAAGAATATGGAGCAGATTCACTGCGTTTATTTGAAATGTTTTTAGGACCATTAGAGCAATCAAAACCTTGGAAAACTTCAGGTATTTCTGGAGTTTCATCATTCTTAAAAAAACTTTGGAAGTTATACCATACTGGTAAAGACGGAACATTCTTTGTTTCAGAAGGTACTGCTACTAAAGATGAGTTAAAAACTTTACATAAAACTATTAAAAAGGTTGATGAAGATATCGCGAATTTCTCTTTTAACACTTCGGTGAGTTCATTTATGATTGCTGTAAATGAATTGTCAGCACAAAAATGCAATAAGCGCGAAATTTTAGAGAGATTGATTGTGCTAATATCACCTTATGCACCTCATATTGCTGAGGAACTATGGCAAAAACTTGGTCATTCCGATTCAATTTCTAGAGCAAAATTCCCAGTTTTTGATGCAAGTCATTTGGTAGAGAGTACTAAAAATTACCCAATTTCTTTTAACGGTAAAATGAGATTTACTTTAGAGTTATCACTAAATTTATCAAAAGAAGAAATTGAAAAAGTAGTACTAGAACACGAAAAGACCCGAGCACAATTGCAAGGAAGAACACCTAAGAAAGTAATTATTGTTCCGGGTAAAATCGTAAATATTGTAGGATAGGATATGAGTTTTAATGTAGAAATTATCGGCTTGTTGGCTGCAACTTTAACAACAGCATCTTTTGTCCCTCAAGTACTAAAAGTATGGCGTACAAAGGAGGTGAAGAATTTATCACTTACAATGTATTCTGCTATGTTAGCAGGTGTTATCTTGTGGTTTACCTATGGCGTTTTAATAAATAGTATTTCAATTATACTAGCAAATATTATTACAGCAATATTAGTGAGTTGCATAATATATTTTAGGATTAGGTATTCTAAAAAATAAGACGCGTTTCTGCAATTTTTATTTCTTATTTTTACCAAAAGGATTTTTCAAACCACATTATGCTTTAGAACATTGTAATGAGGTTTGGAAATACGATAAAATATAAATTTTGGGGTTTTTAGCATACTATGCACTATAGTAAAAATTCAAAAAACAGCAAGTGGTATATTTTGAAGTAATTTTAAAATATAATAAATTTTCTAAAGCATAATGTGGATTATATGAACACCAAAGTTTTTTCAATCAGAAGTCGGGTTTTTGTATCAATGGTTTTATTGATTCTTATCTTTTCTGTATTGATTGGTGTAGTAACCATTTTTCAATACAACGAGCAATCTAATGAATACAATGCGGGGCGTTTAGCTAGAAAAGAATCCGCAGTTTTAACACATATCGAAGTTGATTTAAGGAATTCTACATATCCTGTAGAAACAGATCGATTAAGAGATATTTTTAAAGATGAGATACTTAATATAGCAGAAATTCACAGTTTAGAGCTAGAGATTTATGACTTAGAAGGCAACCTCATTGTGTCATCAAATAGTGGGATAACCAACAATAATAACTTAGCTGTAATTCCACCAGAAATTCTAAGTAATTTAGCAAATAACGGATTACATAGACTCGTAAAACAAGCTCAGATAGACAACAAAGAATATCAATCTTCTTACACTTATATGTACAATGACAGTTATAAAGAAATAGGAATATTACATATTCCATATTTAGAAAACAGAACGGATCAAGAAAATGAATTGAGAGATTTCCTCTCAAAATTGGCATTGGGTTTTTTCTTCATGTTTGTAATTGGGATGGCATTTGCCTTATTCATTTCCAGATATATTACGCGGTCTATCACCACAGTAAGTGACAAATTGAGCGAAATGCATTTGTATAAGCGCAATGAAAAAATTGAAATTAAAGGTAAAAATAAAGAGATATTTCAACTTGTAGAGGCTTATAATAGCATGGTGGATGATTTGGAAGAAAGTGCTGTAAAATTAGCCCAAAGCGAACGTGAAGAAGCTTGGAGAGAGATGGCTAAACAAGTAGCGCATGAAATTAAAAATCCGTTAACACCAATGCGATTGACGGTACAAAATTTTGAACGAAAATTTGACCCAACAGATCCAGATATTGAACAAAAGTTAAAAGAATATAGCAAAACTATTATTCAGCAAATTGATGTGATGAGTTCTATTGCATCTGCTTTTTCAGACTTCGCAAAAATGCCAACTCAAAAAAGAGAAGAAATTAATATTGTTGAAGTAGTGAAACACGCTACAGAAATTTTTACAGAACCCTATATTTCTTTTTCTTCAGATGTAGAAAAGCTCATTGTAAACTTAGATAAATTACAGCTTACACGTGTTGTTACCAATCTAATTAAAAATGCGATTCAGGCAATTGAAAACACCAATAATCCACTTATAAAAATAAATGTGATTGAGCAACAATTGGATGTTATTATCGAAGTAATAGACAATGGTAAAGGAATTGATGATGAGGTTAAAGACAAAGTTTTTGAGCCGAGATTCACAACAAAAACTAGTGGCATGGGATTGGGCTTACCGATGATAAAGAACATCATTGAAGCCTATGGTGGAAGCTTGTCTTTTGAATCTCAAAAAAATGTAAAAACAATTTTTACGGTTCAATTACCTAAAAAGTAAATTGATAGTTAATAAAACGGGAATAATTAAAAAATATAAAAATGAGTTTTGAAAATATTAAACTAAATCAAGTTGATAAAATTTTAACCATTACCATCAACAGACCTCAACAATTAAATGCCTTAAATATGGCAACCATTCAAGAATTGCATCAGGCTTTTTCTGAAGCTGATCTCGATAAAAATGTACGCGCAATAATTATAACAGGTAGTGGAACAAAGGCTTTTGTTGCTGGAGCAGATATTAAAGAGTTTGCGCATTTTGATGAAAATGAAGGGCGCATTTTATCAGAAAAAGGACATGATATCTTATTTGATTTTGTTGAGAATTTATCAACTCCTGTGATTGCAGCTGTCAATGGGTTTGCTCTTGGTGGTGGATTAGAGTTAGCAATGTCTGCACATTTTAGAATTGCTAGTGACAATGCTAAAATGGGATTGCCCGAAGTTTCGCTAGGAGTAATTCCTGGGTACGGTGGCACACAACGTTTACCTCAACTGGTTGGTAAAGGAAAAGCAATGGAACTAATTATGACTGCAAATATGTTAACTGCTCAAGAAGCGTTTGATTGGGGCTTGGTAAACCACGTGGTAGCACAAGAAGAACTAATTCCGTTAGCAGAAAAACTTGCAGGTAAAATTGCTCGTAATTCAGGAACTGCAATTGCAACTGCAATTAAAACAGTAAATGCTAATTTTGATAAAAAAGAAGATGGCTTTGAAACAGAAATCACCAACTTTGGAAAATGTTTTGGATCTGCAGATTTTATAGAAGGTACTACGGCATTTTTGGAAAAGAGAAAACCAAATTTTTAAGGAGAGGTTTGATAATCAGCAATGATTAGACTAGGCCTTTTTCAGAGAAATATTGAACCACAGCTTCTTTCATTAAAACTGACTGTTCTCCAGGTTTTAAAACAGGTAGCTGTTCTTTTACTTTGTAATGTGGCCAACCCTCATCATCAAAAAAGTCAAATTCGTAATAGCCATAAGGCTCTAATAACCTGCAAATAGCAATGTGCATAAGATTTACTTTTTCATCCTTCTGAAATTGTTTTGCGCCCACACCTAATTCTTGCACTCCAATTAAATAAATAATTACATCTAAATCCAATTGCTCTCCACCACCAAATCGGTCTGAAACTTTTTTCACAACCAACTCCCAATTTTCTTTTAAATTTTCCGTTCCAATCATAGTACAAAAATAGTGTAATCGTTTATTTGTTGAATTGTTTAATTGGTTTTTTATCTTTACAAAAATTCCTTCTTTATGAATACTTTTGATATCATCATTGCTGCATTATTATTATTCGGATTTATCCGTGGATTAATGAAAGGCTTGTTTGTAGAATTGGCTTCGCTAATTTCATTAATCGCCGGAGTGTATGGTGCGATTCACTTCTCGTACTTTGTTGGTAATTTTTTAAATGATAGTGTTGATTGGGAAGAACAGTACATAGCCATTGTTGCTTTCGCAATTACTTTTATTGCCATCGTTATTGTGATTTCTTTACTCGGAAAATTATTTACTAAAATGGCAGATTTTGCGGCTTTAGGAGCCTTGAACAAAATTCTAGGTGGTGTTTTTGGAATCCTAAAGTTCGGGTTAATTTTAAGTGTGCTACTTATTATTTTTGACAAATTAAACACCTCAATCCCGTTTGTAACAGAAGAAAATACAGAAGAATCTATCTTATACGAACCGGTAAAAGAATTGGCGCCATTATTGTTTTCAGATTTTTTAACTGTTGAAGATTTAGAGATAGAAACAGACTAAGTTGTTTTATACAGCTTAGGGAATTCCCATTCATATTTCACCGCAAGAATTCGTAATACAACTACTAAAGCGCTTGTAATTAAGTAATTTATATTGATTGGCAATGTTGTTTGCAGCAGTGCATAAAAAGTAACTGCACCTAAAATACTGAGTGATGCATATACTTCTTTATGAAAAATTAACGGCACCTCGTTACTCAAAATATCTCTAAGCACTCCGCCAAAAGAGGCGCTTAATGTTCCTAACAATACACAAATAATAGGGTGTAAATCTGCCTTCAATCCAATTTTAAAACCGATGATTGTAAAAATTCCCAAGCCTATCGCATCAAATAAAAACATCGTTTTTCTAAAGTATGCAAGTCGTTTTCTAAATAGCATTGCAATTGCCGTAGATACAAAGACAACAATTAAATACTCCCAATGAGTCATCCAAAAAACTGGTGTGTTTCCAATTAATACATCACGTAAACTTCCGCCACCAATAGCAGTTACAGATGCTAAAATTAAAACTCCGAAGGAATCAAATTTTTGACGCATTGCAGCCAAAGCCCCAGAAATGGCGAATACTGCGGTACCAATAAAATCTAGTAAATCGAATACTGTCATAAAGCAAAAGTAAGGAAATCTTTAAAATGAAAAAGCTGTTTGATTAATTTCAAACAGCTTTTAATTGTTTAGGGAGGTATTCTGTTTTATGTTCTTTCAATGTAAGAAATTGATGTAATAACACCTCTGCTTTGGTTATAGTTTATTGCAATGTAATTATTACAACCATTACAATACTGGTATATAATACTTTTATCGCCATTTGGCTTAACATTTTTAATTGTTGATCCTAACAAACTAATGTTATCTCCAATTGTAACAATATTTCCATTTATTTTTATACTTGATTGAGTTCCTTCGATATGAAAACTACCTAATATATGTTCTTGTTTTCCAGAGAGTATTGAAGAAAAATTAAATCTCAGATCATTATAGAAATACCTGCTATAATAACCTGCTTCATTTATTTCTTTATTTACTGGCACACCAAATAAATTTTCCATTTCTGATTCGACACCGTGTGTGTCTTTAATATCTCCAAGTTTTACACCATTAATTTCAATATTATTATACTCTGTTTCAGTGATGATATTTCCTGTTTGTCCTTTTACTATACTCGTAAAAAAGATAAATAAAATTACTATTGTTTTTTTCATTGTATTATGTTTTTAGTTACAGTTGTTTTCTTCTGATGTTCCATCATCGTTTATTGTGGTATTTATATAATCTCTTGGCAAACGCTTTAAAGAAACCTCATTAAAAATGTAATATATATCATTCTCTTTTTGATTTGATTTTTCTCCAAGTTTAACTACTACTTTTTTATCTATTTTTTTTTCTAGCATATATATATAGATAGATTTTTTTGAAAATTCCTTTATTTTACCATATAATTTTTTTGAACCATCAAAATGAATTACTCGTTTATTTTTAAGTTCTTTTTCTGATAAAAGCAAACTAGTATTTGCAGATTTATATCTTCTAAACACATTATAAAAAAGACTTTTATCAAATGCTAAAGAGTCTTGATGTGTAATAGTATCTTTAGTTAAATGATGATTTTTCATCATCTTATATACAGGGTCTTTTTTCATGTCACTTAATTTTGCTTTACGTATTGTTGTAACATGTATAAAATAAAGCCCAAAATAATCAGATAAGCCAGCAGTGCTACCACGACCTATTTCATATTGCTCTTTGATATATTTTAATTGTTCACGTTTTCTTTTTATTTCTGCATTGCTTAATAAATTATAGGTTGTACGTACACCTATACTTTTTTTTGTTTTAGAATTCGTTAAATTTGTATATTCTTTACAAATATTAGTATCCAATTTTGAAAGGTCATAAGTAATAAATATAGTATCCTTTTTAAAAAAGAATATAGATTCTTGAGATATACCTTTTGTAAAGAAAAAGCATATTAAAATTATGGTTATTTTAAATTTCATATTAATCACAATTATTTAATACATAACTAATGTTTATTGCTTGTGTCCAATAATTTGTAATACTTATTACAAATTCTTCGTGAATTGTAAATTCCGGTAAATCTGGATCTTCATCAAAAGTAGATGGAACAAAACTTGCTTGTGTTACTGCTCAAGTTGTAAATTCTGGAGTAAATTCTAAACCAGACCAACTCATATATTCAGTTACTTTTTACTTCCTATTTGTGCCGAATTTTGATGATCTATTATCTTTGCAATTATAATTTTTAACACTTTCAAGGAATAATTTAGAAGCACTTCTTTTTTAATTTGTAGTTGATCTTAATTAATCAGGTACAAGTCTATGTGAGTTTCTATACATAACTTCATTAAATATATAATACTCTCCTCGCTGTAAATTATTAAATCCAGAATTTGACCATTTTTTATCTAACATAAATAAATAATGAGGTTCTTTAAGTAATTCTTTTAATTCATTATATTTTTTAGTTGAACCATCAAAATAAAAAACACTTTTTCTTTTTAACTCTATTTCTGATAACTGTAAACTTGCAGCAGGAGGATTATAACGATAGTAAGCCATATTAAAGACAAATTTATCAAAATTAAGGGAGTCTCTTAACGATTTATTTATTTTTTCTTCAAATCTTTTTTTATGATTTATTATAAAAGGGTCAACAAAGAGAGATTGCTCTGTTAATTTTATATTTCCTGAAGAATGATAAAAATATAGACCAAAACACCAATCGCAGGTTGAACTTGCTCCAATTGATCCGCCACCATTATTATAATTGTCTTCTCTAGTTTTATAATAATTATTTCTTCTGTCAACACGTGAATTATCCATTAAAAAGAATATTGTGTTTACACCAGTTCTTTTTGGATTATTTTTGTAATGTTTAGCAATATTTTTATTTGATTTTGGGCTATCGTAAATTATAAACAATGTATCTTTTTCTATTAAAAAGACTGACTCTTGAGAGTAAGAATTATAACCTATTAAAAATGTTAATATAATTAATTGTTTTCTCATCTTAATTGCAATTATCGTTAGAATAAGTTCCTGTATAGTCTAGGTTAGTCCAATAATTTGTAATACTTATTGCAAATTCTTCATAAATTGTTAAACCATTGTTTGGAATATCACTAAATGTGGAAGGTAAAAAACTGGCTTGAGTTGCTGCCCAAACAGTAAATTCTGGAGTTTTCTCCAAACCAGACCAACTCATATATTCTGCTACTTTTTGCTTCCAATTTGTTCCAAAATGTGAAATCATATCATTTTTTGTGCTTGTTGGTTCACTATTCCAATCATGTTTAGTAAGCAATAATTGTTCCAATTTTTCTCTATAAGTTTCTAAAACAAATACAGGAGTTTCAAATAAAGAATGAGACCACTGCTCATTATTGCTTGGAATAGCACTATTTTCTAAAATTTCACAAATTAAAAACACCCATCTTTCTTGCATGGTTAGCGTGTTTATATCTGTCTCTTCATCCAAATCATCATCTTGACACATATCAAGATAGTTTTGAACAAGTTGTGGTTTCCCTTCAGATGTAAATGAAATTATCCCCCATTCCTCTAAAGACCTAAACATAAATGCATGCATAACTTCGTGAGATAGTGTTACCATTTTATCAAGATTAGAGGCTGCTTCGGCACTTGGTGAAGAAATAATATCGAATGTAGTCATTGTATCACCAAATGGATATGGGTGGTAAACTTCCCCTTTAGTAAAGGCGTAATCATTAGTTGGAGTTGTTCCTATAGAGAACGTTAAAGGAGAGTTCCAAGTGTCAAATGTTTCTAACATTGTATCAAAAAATGTTTTTTCATCTGTAGAACTATCTCTTTTTAATTTTTTGTAAATACAATCTAATTGAGAATCAACAAAAGTTGGGTCTTTAAAAACTCCTGGAAGTAAATCTACCTCACTACTGTTCATTAAAACCTCAATCGTAAGCATTGCATAACTTTGAACTTCAGCGGAACAACCGTTTTCAGTTAAATAATTAGCAAGATTCTTTATATCACTTCTTGGTGTAGTTGGATCATCTAACCAAACAGTATAATCAAAACCTCCATCAAGTGGCCCTAAACAATATAATATCTGATCTTCATTTGATAATACTACTGGTGTTGTTATATAATAATATGGGTCTCCATCACTTCCAGAACCTGTTGTTCCACCACCAGTATTTCCATCTTCACCAGATGGGTCACCCTCATTAGAGGTATCACCCCCTGTTCCATATCCTGTGCCTGCACCATTACCTGCTCCTTCATAAAAAAAAGTGCATTCCCAATACGATACCCACCCAGGCACACATTCATCTCCATCTCCATGCCCAAACCACGCAACAGTACAATTTACATAATCCCATGCTTGTACACATATATATCTCTCAGTTGTGTTACTTTCGTTTAAAAAAGAAGAGTCAAAATCAATTGGAGTGTATTGAGTTGTACCACTATTTAATTCTTCTTCAGTTAAACTAATTAACTCTTCTGCTGAAAAATCATACTTTACAATAAAAGCATCATATTCACCATCAATATTAAGTGATAAAAATAAATTTTCAAGATGATCATTTTCTGGCGCCTCACGAGTTAATGGAAAACTATAAGAATGATAGTCACCATACTCAATATATTTTACATAATCTGTATTAAAAGAGAATTCATACTCTTCATTATGTATTTCTCTTGAGAGGGTATTGTATTTATCATTCCTTCCTTTTATATACTCAATTTTCTCTAACACTTTATTATTTGTTGAAATCTCATTAAAGTCAATAGTCTTAATTGAAATGTTAGATATGTTATCTTCTTGTGTTTCTTCAAGAACTGATTCTTCTATAACCTCATCAGTATCACAATTAAATAAAAGTAAAGAAAGGCAAATCAATACTAAATAGGGTTTAAAGTAATTAGTTAAGTTTAGCTTGGTGCTTGGTGCTTGGTGCTTGGTGCTTGGTGCTTGGTGCTTGGTGCTTGGTGCTTGGTGCTTCATAAAATATTGGGTGCTTAAAGTTAAAAAAATAATTGTAACAATATTGCAAAACTCCATTTAAAAATACAATACCTAGAAACCGTGATTTTTATCTAACGGTTTTCCGTGAGGTGAAGGAGAAAAAATTATGGATTAACTTCGTTGAATCTTCGGTTTCTCATTTGCACGGGAAAGACAAAGGAGGTAAATGTAACTAAAAAAATATGTCGGGTAAAAAAGGAGTTCTCGACTGCGCTCGAACAGACACTTATATCTCCTTCATATAATCGGCAATCAACCAACCTATTTTACCATCGGCTAGTTTTATTTTTTTCCAATCATCGATTTCATCTAAGATTTCAACTTTGGTACCTTCATGTAGTTTAAAGACAGTGCCAGAATTCAGCGTAGGTGCATTTTTAATTTCTGTAGTTTGTTTAAAAATAATTGCTTCAGTTCTGTTTACCTGATAATCATAAGCTTTAAAAGCAAAAGCCAAAGAAACTACAAATAAAAATCCTCCTAAAATACTCACATTAAAATACAGTAATTTTTTTCTCGACGAATATGAAAAGTGGTATAGCAAAAAGATGATAGCCCCTGAAAAGGAAAATGCAACTGCCATTTTAGCCCATGTTTCATATTGCAACTTGTAAATAATGGCTTCAGAAAAATCTTGAAAAATTGTTTTTGGTAATTCCTCAATAGCATCAATGGTCATTCTGTTGGCAAATTCTAAATTTGTTTTGGTATCAGCATTTGAGGGGTTTAATTTCAACGATTTCTCAAAATAATAAATTGCCGGAGCTACTTTATTGAGTTTGTAATAGGCATTTCCTAAATTAAAAAACAACTCATCAGACTGCAATTGTAACTCCTCAATCAATTCATATTGCTCTATGGCAGCCTCATATTTTTCTTGTTGATATAATTCATTGGCATTGCTAAATAGCGCTGCTGCAGTTTGGCTAAAACCAATCGAAGTAAACAATATAAATGCTATAAGAACAATCTTTTTCATCTACAGTTGTTTATCAATTTTAGTAATTACATGTTTTGCCTTATCAAATTCTTGCTGCATCATTACATTGGTTGTAGGTGTATATCTTGCAAAATCACAATCATTTAATACCTCAATAAATTCTTTTATTGTTGCCTCATCAATAGTTCTATTTTGCAGTAATTCAGTTATTTTTTCTTTACTAATTTCTGAGGTTTCAATATTTAATTTTGCTTTTAAGAAGTTGTGCAGTGCTTTTTCTAAAGCAATGTAAAAGGCCTCTTTCTTACCCAATCTCTTTTTGGCTTGTGATAAATATTTACGCGCCAATCTATCAGCTTTACGCAATCGTTTTCCAACTAAATCTCCATCTCTTTTTGCTTTTTTCTTCCCAACAAAAATTCCAATAGGGATTGCTATAAAAGGCAAAAACAATAAGGTGTAAAACATATTAGATTTAAAAAAATCAACTGTAATATTTGGCTCAAATTCAGTTCTAGTTTGGATATACCTAAAGTTATTAGCTGATATTTTTACTTGCTGTTTTAGAGTAGTATCTGTTTCAGCTACACTAGTTTCAGTAGGCAACGCTTTACCTTCGGCAACGTTGATAATAATTGGGTCTGATACAATGGTATGATACTGCTCATCTTCTAAACTAAAATAAGAAAAGGATGTTGACGGAACTTTATACTTGCCCTTAAACTCAGGTACTACTGTATAGCTATCCATAATTTTTCCTGACAAACCTTTTAATGTTGTCTTAACATTTTCAGTATGCTCTGGTGTGTAAACTTCGAGTTCACTCGGAGTTTCAATCATAGGTAGTTCAAACAATTTCAAGTTTCCTTTACCAGAAACTTGTACCGTTAATTGAGTGGTTTCGTTAGATTTCAACACTTCTTTAGAAGTTGAAACATAGTAATTAAACTCACCTACAGCTCCTGTAAAGTTTAAAGGTTTTCCTTCTAATGGTAATTGCTTAACTTTAATACTTCTACTTTTTGATGTAGTTGCATGATTTACTCTACGCGTAATTGCATTCCCAAAAAAGTCGCCTCTACCCGTTGGGACATTCACCGTGATATCCATATTAATTGGGTCGATGATTAACTTTCCAGATTTTTGAGGAATCAACAATGCTTTCTTTAAAATCAAATATCGGTATTCTTCACCTTTATAATTAGCTCCTTTAACATCTTCTCTTTTTTGCTCAATATCTTGATTCCAAAAACCGTTGTATTGCGGAATTTCCTTTACGCGCCAATCTCCACTTAAACCAACTTGGTTGCTGAAATACAATTTATATACAACATAAATTCCTTCACCAACATAAGGGTTGGTGTTAGAAATTTCGGTTACCAAATGCACATTTTCACTAGCAATATAGCGAGGGTCATTTGGGTCTTTTGGCACTTCTGATTCGCGTAAAACAGTTACTCTAACCTCATTCGATTTTATTGTTTCCCCTTTATATTCTATTGTGGCTGAAGGAATCGTAAAGACCCCTACTTGTTTTGGTTTTAGGATGTAAATATATCCTTGAGAATAGGTAACCTTACCATTAACCCACGACTGACTAATGGATGAACTTGGTCCTGCAATCACATCAAAGCCTTCTAATTCTGGAAGTTGAAAATCATCAGCTCCTTGTTTATTTACTCTAAACTCTATTTTTAACCTTTGATGAATCCCCAATTTACTTTTGCTCACCGTAGCTACCAACTCAATGTTTTGGGCTGATGTTACTGCTGAAATTAGCAGAGTTAAAATTAATATGTATGTTCTTTTAAATGACATATTTGGTTTACAAGTTTACCAATCTTTTTCTTGTTTTACTTTCTTGCCTTTTTCTTTTTTAGCATTCATTTTTTCTTGAGTTTTTTTCTCTTCATTAGCCATCGCATCTAACAATTGTTGCATTTGCTGAGGAGATAATTGCCCAGGTTGTGGCTGTTTTTGTTGCTCCTTTTTATCGTCTTTTGGGTTTTTTTTGTCTTTGTTTTGATTATCCTTATTCTCATCATCCTTTTCGTCATCACCATCCTTTTTGTCTTTATTTTGCTTGTCTTTCTCTTTTTGCTGATCGTCTTTATTATCCTGATCCTTGTCTTTATCTTGGTCTTTATCCTTGTTTTGTTGATCTTCTAACATCATCTGAGCCAATGCTAAATTGTAACGGGTTTCTTCGTCTTTAGGATTTACTCTCAATGAATTTTTATAGGCATCAACCGATTTTTGATACTCTTTCTCTTTGTAATAATTATTGCCAATATTGTGCATTAACTTAGAACGCATCACTTTATCTTTAGTTTCTTTAGCAAGCAATTCATATTGTACAATAGCTTCCTTATTTCTATTCTGTTCAGAAAGTGCGTTTCCTAAATTGTACTTTGCAGTTTCATAGGCAGGGTTATTTTCAATGGCTTTTTCAAAGGCAACTCCAGCATCAACATAATTTTTTTGGCCGTATAGTAGATTCCCTTCACGTACATATTTACGAGCCAATTTAGCATTGGCCTCTTTTGGAACAACCACTTTTGGTGCCTCAGCTTTAGGTGCTTCCTTTTGTTCTTGAGCAAAAAGACCTAATGGTAAAATAAATAATATGATAATTAATTGTTTCATTCTTTGTTAAACAGATTTAATTTCTGAATCCATTTTGTTTTCTTTTCTAGCATAAAAGCATCTAACACAATAAACAATAATGCAAAACCAACAAACCACTGAAACTGATCTTTATAGTCTGAGAATTGTTTGGTTTCAAATTCTGTTTTTTCTGCTTTTGTAAGAATTTCTTCTACATAATCTACCGTTTTTTGAGTGCGATTTCCTAATACATATTTTCCATTTCCTTTATCTGCAATCTCATTCAAAGTTTCTTCACTCATCTTAGTTAAGACGACTTCACCCTTGCTATCTTTTTTATACCCTTCAATTACTCCATTTGACTTAAGTGGAATGGGAGCTCCCTTTTGAGGATTTCCAACTCCGATGGTATAGGTCTTTATTCCATTTTTAGAAGTCAATTCAATAGCACTAGAAGCATCCTCTTGGTGGTCTTCTCCATCAGAAATAATAAACAAAAATCGATTGGTTTGTTCATCATTATCATAATAAGTATTCGCTAAAACAATGGCTTCATTAATCGCTGTCCCTTGGCTAGAAACCATATCTGGATTGGCGCTTTGCAAAAACATTTTTGCTGCCCCGTGATCTGTAGTTATTGGTAAAAGTGGATATGAATTACCTGCATAAATGATAATTCCGATGCGATCACTTCCTAATTTATCAATAATTTTAGAAATAATTTGTTTTGCTTTTTCTAATCTGTTTGGAGCAATATCCTCTGCTAACATGCTCTTAGAAACATCCAATGCAAAGACAATATCTACCCCTTGTCTTTTTACCGTTTCTAACTTAGTTCCCATTTTAGGGTTGGTTAACGAAACAATCAAAAAAGTGAATCCTACCAAAAATAAAATCATTTTTAAATATGATTTAAACAATGACTTTTCTGGAGTAAGCCTTTTTAATAACAACTCATCAGTAAACTTTTTTTGAGTTCTTTTTTTCCAAAAAGACACCAATAAAAACACTGCAAACAAAATTGGTATTGCAATGAGATAAATAAAATATGTTGGTTCTTCTATTTGATACATTTTAAATAAAGCTTCTAAAAATTGTAAACTTCAAGGTCATTTCTAATAGTAAAAACAAGCCTGCTAAAATAACTAGGGAACGATATTTTTCATCGTAATTATAATATTTATATTCTTCTATTTCAGTTTTTTCTAATTTGTTTATTTCATTATAAATAGCTCGTAACTTGGTATTGTCTGTCGCCCTAAAATATTTACCCCCCGTTTCATTGGCAATATATTTTAATAGTTCTTCATCAATTTCTACAGGAACTTTTTCGTAATGCAATTTTCCGTTGAGCATAGAAACTGGCGAAAGCGCTGTGCCTTTAGTTCCAATTCCAATTGTATATGTTTTAATTTCTAATTCTTTTGCTAATTCAGTTGCCGTTTTTGGATCTACAAAACCAGAATTATTAACTCCATCTGTCAACAAAATAATCACTTTGCTTTTTGCCTTAGAATCTTTGAGTCTGTTAACTGCAGAGCCTAATCCCATTCCAATAGCTGTACCACCATCTAACTGTCCCCATTGAATTTTATCAATTGTATTCTTTACAATTCTCTTGTCACTTGTAATCGGAGTTTGAGTAAAACTTTCACCTGCATAGACTACAATTCCGATACGATCATTAGGTCGTTTATTAACAAAATCAATAGCTACTTTTTTCAATGCCTCTAACCTACTTGGCTTTAAATCTTCTGCCAACATACTTGCCGACACATCTATAGCCATCACAATATCAATACCCTTATTCGTATTTACTTTAGTGCTTACTGATGTAATTCTAGGTCTTGCCAAAGCAATAACTAAAGCAGATACTGCTAATAATCTCAATACATACAACAGTGGTTTCAATTTAGATAATAAAGATGGTTGGCCAAAAGATGCCGTACTTGCCAGAGTTAATGAAGCAGAATTTTTATTACGCATTAAGAAATACCATAATGCCATTAAAGGCACTAGTATTAAAAGCCACAAAAATTGTGGATGTGTATATTCTATGTTATTCCACAGGTTCATCTTCTTTTGTTACTGGTTTGGGTTTTAAATTGTTGATGATATTCTCTGTATCATTTCTATGACCCTCTATCTCAATTGCCACAGGTTTCGATTTTGCAAACTTCACTAAATCTGCTTCTTTCAATAAATTTTGTAAATTTTTGATGGTCTCTTTTGGTAAATCTAAAGTGCTAATTTTATTGAAATCAGTAATGGTTTCAATTAACTCATCAGTGGTAGATTCTAATGCAGGAATATGTAATTCTCGCTCAATATAAGTTCTAACAATTCCGGTAAGCTCGCTGTAATACAATTTTACTTTATCATTTTGGTACAGCTGTTTAGCATCTAATTGATTTAATCGTTGCATTGCTAATTCGTACGGCGGAATACGTTCTTCAATAGGAATGTGTTCTTTTTTCTTACGAAATACAAAGTATAATACAATGGCGGTAATCAATGCAAGAATTCCTAAGGCAATCCACACATAATTCTTATAATCATCAAAAATGATAGGTTGCTTTTTAACAGCTTTTATAGGAAAAAGTTTTTGTTTTAAGGTGTCAACTTTTACGGTGGCAACATTTATCAATAAAGAATCGATACTATATTTTTTATTGTTGATAAAGACCTGTTGTTTCGGAATTACATAACTACCACTATCAAAACTCGTCAATAAATATTTTTTGATATACTTGGTTTCGGTAGTATCAATTTTTAATTCCTCAACAACCTCAACCTTTTTTAAACTGTCTAATTTCAATTTTGGAAACTGAACATTCTCAGCTTTATCTACAGTAATTTGATATAGGATTTGTTCTCCTATTCTGATGTTGGTCGTGTCAACCTGCATCTGAACGGGGGTTTGTGCGAAAGTAAATCCGCAGATAAAAAGGGTTATATATAAACTAAATTTCTTCAAAACTATCTTGCTCCTTTTCTTTTAAAATATCCCAATAATTGTTTTACATAACTATGGTCAACACGAGTACTAATGGTTCCTGCACCTGATCTGCTAAATGATTTTTCGTAATAATCTACACTCTTTAAATAATTAGCGGCGTAGTTATTCCTTACTTTTTTAGACATTGTATTTACCAAAACCGTTTTTCCTGATTCAGCATCTCTTATTGGTAACATACCAAGATTAGGAATTGTTTCGTCGTGTTTATCAAAAACTCGAACCCCAGTAACATCATGTTTATTACCAACAATTTTTAGGGTTTGATCATAATCATCATCCATAAAATCAGACAACACAAAAACAATGGCTCTTTTCTTCATCACGTTTGATAAATACTTTAGCGCATTGCCGATATCAGTTTTATTACTTTGTCCCTTAAACTCAATCAATTCACGAATAATTCGTAAAACGTGACTCTTCCCTTTTTTTGGCGGAATGAACAATTCTATCTCATCAGAAAACAACAAGAGTCCTACTTTATCATTATTCTGCGTTGCCGAAAATGCTAAAGTTGCCCCGATCTCTGTAATAGTATCTCGTTTAAATTGTTGAGTGGTTCCAAACATTTCAGATCCAGAAATATCTACCAACAACATCATGGTCAATTCGCGTTCTTCTTCAAAAACTTTGATATAGGGTTCGTTGTATCTCGCAGTCACATTCCAATCAATTGCCCTAACATCATCGCCATATTGGTACTGACGCACCTCAGAAAAAGTCATACCGCGCCCCTTGAACGAACTGTGATATTCACCAGAAAATATATGATTAGACAACCTGCGTGTCTTAATCTCTATTTTACGAACTTTTTTGAGTATTTCTTTGGTATCCATTAATTCTGTTTAATTGTTTATTTGTTAAACTGGTGAATCGATTTAAAGTTTTTAAACAAATCAACAGTTAAACGATTAAACATTTTCTAAGGTACTTCTACTTCGTTTACAATCTTGTTGATAATGTCTTCTGAAGTAACATTTTCAGCTTCGGCTTCATAAGTAATTCCTATACGATGGCGTAGTACGTCATGTACAACTGCACGAACATCTTCAGGAATCACATATCCTCTACGCTTGATAAATGCATAACATTTTGCTGCCATAGCTAAGTTGATACTTCCCCTTGGAGAAGCTCCGAAACTGATTAAATTTTGTAAATCTGGTAAGTTGTATTTTTGTGGATAACGTGTTGCAAAAATAATATCTAAAATATATTTTTCGATTTTTTCATCCATGTAAACCTCTTTAACAGCTTCACGTGCTTTTATAATTTGATCAACAGAAACAACAGGATTTACTTTCCCAAAACTCCCCATCAAATTTTGACGCATTATCATTTGTTCATCACTTAATTTTGGGTAATCAATGACAACTTTTAACATAAAACGATCTACTTGTGCTTCTGGTAACGGATAAGTTCCTTCTTGCTCAACAGGGTTTTGAGTTGCCATAACTAAGAAAGGCTCATCTAGCTTAAAGGTCGTGTCTCCAATTGTAATTTGGCGCTCTTGCATTGCTTCTAACAAAGCAGACTGTACTTTTGCAGGCGCACGATTAATCTCATCTGCTAAAACAAAGTTGGCGAAAATCGGTCCTTTTTTAATAACAAAATCACTCTCTTTAATATTGTATATCATCGTACCAACAATATCTGCTGGTAATAAATCTGGTGTAAATTGTACTCTACTAAAACTACCTGTTACTGCTTGCGAAAGTGTGTTAATTGCTAAGGTTTTTGCCAGCCCTGGCACACCTTCTAGTAATATATGTCCGTTTCCTAACAAGCCTATTAATAAACGCTCTAGCATTTGTTTTTGCCCTACAATTACCTTGTTCATTTCTAGCATCAACAAATCTATAAAAGCGCTTTCTTTTTCGATTTTTTCGTTGATTGCTCTTATGTCAACCGATGCATTATTTTCTTCTATCATTTTAAAAAATTTAAAGCGTGAATTTACTATGCTTTTTTGTGTGTTGCAAGTAGCAAAATATATTTTTTTATCGTAGTTAAAAATTGGTTAAAAAAGCATCTTTGCTTCTCATATAAGTTGAAAGAAATTATTGTTACTAAATCTTACTCTTTAAAGGTTAAAAGTGATAATTCTTTTCCATCAAAAACAGCGTATGTAAAGTGTGAAATCCAATCACCAGTATTGATGTATTTTGAAGTTTTGTTCAGTTCGATTTCCATTGGTAAGTGGCGATGACCAAACAAGAAGTAATCATAGTGTTTTGTTTCTAGTTTTCGTTTAGCGTATTGCACTAACCATTCTTTTTCTTCACCTAGAAAAACCACATCTTCATCTCCAGAAATTAATTTATTTTTTACTGATAAGTATTGCGCTAACCTCACTCCAATATCTGGATGCAACCAACGGTACAGCCATTTAGAAAAAGAATTGGTAAATACTTTTTTCATCCGTTTATAACCTTTATCTCCAGGACCTAATCCATCACCATGGGCAATAAAAAATGTCTTATTATTAAACGTAAATTCTTGTGAAGAGTAATAAACTGGTATGTTTAACTCGGTTTCAAAATAATCGCGCATCCATAAATCATGATTGCCTACAAAGAAATAAATGGGAATGCCACTATCTCTAATTTCTGCCAATTTACCAAGAACACGAACAAATCCTTTTGGCACTACTTTTTTATATTCAAACCAAAAATCAAACAAATCACCCAATAAAAAAATAGCCTCAGCATCCTTTTTTACAAAATCTAACCAACGGACAAATTTTTGTTCTCTAGGGAGGCTTTCTTCAGCAGTTGGTGCTCCAAAATGTTGGTCGGAAGCAAAATATATTTTTTTGTCTGAATTCATTTTAACAGTATGCAAAGTACAAAGATTATTTCGAGTTTTCTAACTCCACAACTTTTCTTAGCATTTTGTCATTGGCAAGAATTATCTGATTAAATTCATTGTCGTCAAATAGACTTTGAGCAATACTCGACTTAACTGCTTTCTTAATGATTTCTATTTTATAATTTGGAATTAGGAATTCATCAGCAT
>JAQRMW010000226.1:32775-38362 GCA_028599075.1 Urechidicola sp.
CATCAGCATCAAATTCATTAATAAAGCTTTCAACGGTCCATTTTTTTAGTTCTTCTCTATTCTGATCTACATAATCGAACGAAAACCTGTTTAAACCAATTAAGTATCTATTTTCAATATACTGAGTTGTATCAATTGGTACAAAGACATCTGGAACAATTCCGCCGCCTCCATACACAATTTTACCTTTTGGTGTAGTAAACCTTAGCGAATCGTTTACTTTAATACTATCTGCAAACATTAGCTCTCCATTTTCAAAACGCTTATTAAATTGTTCGTAATATTCTTCGCTGTGATTCAAATCATACGGTTTTTGAATTGAACGTCCAGTTGGCGTATAATACCTTGCAATGGTTAATCTAACTGCTGAGCCATCACCCAATTCCATGGTTTGTTGCACCAATCCTTTTCCAAAAGATCGGCGCCCAATAATAGTTCCTTTATCATTGTCTTGCAATGCTCCGGCAACAATTTCACTTGCTGAAGCTGAGTTTTCATCCATCAAAATATAAACATGCCCTTATTCAAAAGCACCTTCTTCTGTAGCAAAATCCTCTTCAATATCTCCTTCCTTGTTTTTTGTAAAAACGATTAATTTTCCGTCCTCTAAAAACTCATCTGCTATTTTATTGGCCTGAACCATAAACCCACCTGGGTTGCCTCTTAAATCTAGCACCAATTCTTTCATTCCGTTGCTAATTAAAAAATCTAGTGATTCTTTAAATTCATCATAAGTAGTCTTTGCAAATCGATCTATTTTTATAAAACCTATTTCGTCATTTAACATATAATGAGCAGAAATACTATTAAGTGGAACATCTCCTCTACTTAAATTAAATTTTAATACTTCATTTGATATAGGTCTATATATAGTCAAATTAACATTAGTGTCTGGTTCGCCTTTTAAAATTTTAATTACCTGGTTACTGGTTAATTTAGCATTTGAAAGCGAATCATTATTAGCTAATAAAATTCGGTCACTTGGTTTTATCCCAAGATTTTCGCTTGGACCTCCTTTTAATATTTTGGTGATTACAACCGAATCTTTATTCATTACAAACTGTACACCAATACCAACAAAATTACCTTCGAATTGTTCATTCTCTCGTTCCAATTCTTCTTTAGTAAAATAAACGGAATGTGGATCGAGTTTGCTCACAACATGGTTAATAGCACCATCGAGCAAATAATCGGTATCTACTTCATCTACATAATCGTATTGAATAAAGTCAATCAATCTCTTAATTTTTGCTGCTTCAGCGCTTTTGCTAAAAATAGTACCAGGACGGTTTGCAAAATTTAAAACGCTACCAATTAAGATACCAATTGCAACTGCAATACCAATATATAAAGGAGCATTGTTATTGTTTTTCATGCGTGTTTTTTAGATGTATTAATTCAACTCCCGCTTTTTCTAAAAATTTTAATCCCGAAGTATCTTTATATGCCTCTTGATATACTACCCTTTTGATTCCAGATTGATGAATCAATTTACTACATTCTTTACAAGGAGATAATGTAATGTATAGGGTTGATTTTTTACAGGATTGCGTTGAGCTGGCTACTTTTAATATGGCATTTGCTTCAGCGTGTAAAACATGCCATTTGGTGTTTCCTTCTTCATCTTCACAACAGTTGTCAAAACCGGTTGGCGCACCATTGAAACCATCAGAAATAATCATTCGCTCTTTAACAATCAATGCACCAACTTTCTTTCTTTCACAGTGAGATAGTTTACCCCATTCATGAGCCATTCTCATATAAGCGTTGTCGTATTTTTCTTGTTTCTTTATCATTAAGAATTTTGAACTCACGAAAATAAAGAGAATTAATTAAATGAGTGGTTAAAAGTTTTATAAAAATTTAACTTCTTTATTATTCTTGCAAAAATAAAAGCCTGCCAATCAAAAGATTCACAGGCTTCAAATGTACTCAAGGTGGGAATCGAACCCACACTCCCGAAAGAACTGGATTTTGAATCCAGCGCATTTATACCCAAATAAATGTAAATAATATGATAATCAACTGATTAACAAATATTTAATATTTTATGATTTCATTTGATTTCAATTAAAATCAATAAATGTTGTACCTATGTTGTACCAAAAATGCTTACCTTTATGGCACTAATATCAAGGTAATGACTTCAAATACAAAAATAGTTTTAAGAAAGAAGCCAAATAAACAAGGTCTTTATCCACTGGCAATTCGAATTACAAAGAATCGCCGTTCTAATTACCACTACATTGGTCATTACATTAGTGAGAAGCATTGGGATGAAAAGAATAAACGCGTTAGAAAATCACATGCAAATGCTGATAGGTTAAATAACCTATTAACATCTAAACTATCAGAAGCAAATAAAGCACTTCTTAATCTTCAGTCAGAAAACAATGATATCTCTGCAAATCAGATAAAAAAAGAAATCTATTCTTCTTTAGATAGCACAAGTTTTAGTGATGTCGCTCAAGAATATCTTAATGAATTGGAACGTGATAATAAATTAAGTAGACTTTCTTCCGATAAAACGAGGGTAAATCACTTATTAAAATTTGCAAAATCTAATCAATTAACTTTTCAAGAAATAGATGAGAGGTTCTTGAAAAAATTTAAAGTGTATTTGAAAACCAAACGCTCACTCACAGAGCGCTCTGCAATAAATAATTTGATTGTAATAAGAACGATTTATAATAGAGCAATTAAAATGGGGATTGTAGACCGTAAACTTTATCCTTTTGGTTCAGATAAAATTCGAATTAAATTCCCTGAAACAGAAAAGGTTGGTTTAACTATTGAGGAAATCAAAAAAATTGAATCTATAGAGGATCTAACGAAAACTGAAATACACTCAAGAAATGTCTGGCTCTTTAGTTTTTATCTTGCAGGAATAAGAGTTGCCGATGTGTTAAAAATACGTTGGAGTGATATATATGATGGACGTCTTCATTATAGAATGAACAAAAACTCTAAATTACTCTCACTTAAAATGCCTGAAAAAATCTTATCAATCTTAAATTATTATTTAGATGATAAACAAAAAGATAATGATTTTGTTTTCCCTGAAATGAAAAAAGCAGATTTAAAAAATACCAAAGACGTCTATGCTAAAACAAAAACAGCCAATAAGAAGTTTAACAAGTATTTAGAACAAATAGCGGAAAAAGCAGAGATAAGTAAAAAACTAACAATGCATATTGCTAGGCATAGTTTTGGAAATATTTCTGGAGATAAAATCCCAATTCAAATGTTGCAGAAACTTTATCGTCATTCGTCAATTACAACTACTATTCTATATCAATCGAATTTTATGCATAAAGATACCGACGACGCTTTAGAAAGTGTCATAAATTTTTGACTCTTCAAAATTTATTTCTGCACCTCTATATAGTCCTAACATTAGAATAAAAAATTGCTATCTATCTCATAAGTAAACTTCAAAACGAAATATATGTAGTTAACTAACTATTATTTTATATCTTTATCCAAAAGAAACTATCTCAATGGAGAAAGATTTTATTAAAAAACTAGGTTATAAGGCTTTTGATAATCGATTAAAGCGTATAAGTGATAGGATGTCGCATGATACAAGAAAGTTTTTTAAACAAATCGATATAGATGTTGAACCGAGTTGGCATTTAGTATTCAAATTATTAAAAGAGAATGATATGCTCACTATGGTTGAAATTGCAGAACAATTAGGCTATACACATCCATCAATGGTAGTAATGCTTAAAAAGATGACTACTAAAGGCTACATAATTTCTGAAAGAGATACCGTAGATAAAAGGAAGCAAAACATAAAACTAACTCAAAAGTCTTATAAACTCCTTCCTCAATTAGAACACATATGGAACAGTTGCGAGAATGCTATTTATAAAATGTTAAACGAAGACCTTTCTATAATTAAGCATCTTGATGAAATCGAAGCATCGTTAAAAGCCATTCCTTTTAATGAACGCTTTTACGATGAATACCAAAAAACAAAAATTTAAAAACACACAATTATGTTTAATTTAAAAGATGATTCAAAAACATCACGTAGAGGAATGATTAAAACTTTAGGTTTGGGATTAACTTTCGCTACGCTTCCTTCCTTTATGTCGTCGGCAATGACAGAAGTATCGATAGATGCTTTAGACCATGGAGAACGAATTATTCCTGTAAAGGAAAATGAATTAATTGAAATGCAAAAATTTATTGAAGATTGTATTACCGCTAACAAAGAATCTAACCCTCAAGAGGCCGTTAAAGAAGTTTTAGCAAAAGGTGTATCTAATCCTTCAGCAATGTTAAAAGCAATTGGTGAACCAACAGAGGCGGGTTTAAAGGTTTTTCTTCGTTCTAAAAATTTGACAATATTTGCTGCATCGTGGACACCTCAAATGAATCTAATGCCTCATAATCATCATATGTGGGCAAATATTGGAATATATACAGGACGAGAAGATAATATTATTTGGGAACGGAGCAAGGATAAGTTGGAAGCCAATGATGTAAGATGCTTATTTGCTGGAGATGTGGCTACTTTAAATATTAACGCGATTCATTCTGTAACTAATCCACTTCAAAGATTTACTGGAGGCCTTCATATTTATGGTGGAGATTTCTTTGCTACTGAACGAAGTCAATGGAATGCAGAAACACTCAATGAAGAACCTTCTAATGGTGATGTAATTCGAAATATTTTTAAGAAAGCAAATGAACAAATGATTAGAATGAAAAATGATTAATCAAGAAACAAAAAAAGAATCCATAAAGCAAACACTTGAAGATTATGCAAAAGCATATTGCGCTAAAGACATTAATGCAATGATGCAAGTTTTTGACGATACAGATAATATTTCTGTAATAGGAACAGGAGCAAGCGAACTTTGTGTTGGTAGAGACCAAGTAAGGGTTTTATTTTTAAACAACTTTGATGAGGCTACGGCTACAAAATTTGAATGGGATTGGATAGATATTCGTATTTCGGATGACCATGCTGTAGTTTCTGTAACTTTAACCATACATTTAATTTATAAAGGAGAAGATTTGCAAGTGCCTATTCGATGGACTGTAGTATTAAAAAATAAAAACAATCGTTGGGTTTGGATACATAGAAATGCATCTGCAGCGGCATCCAGCCAAGAAGAAGGACAAGCCTATCCTGCAAATACGAAATGAAAAACTTAATATTATGAAACGAAAATTAATTTCTGGAGGAAGTCCATTTGAAGATATAGTTGGCTTCAGTAGAGCGGTTCGTGTTGGATCATATATTTCTGTCGGAGGCACTGCTCCTATGGATGCAGATGGAAACACCGTTGGTAAAGGTGATATTTCTATTCAGACAAAACAATGTATAGAAACAATCAAGACCGCTTTAGAAAAAGCAGGTTCTGGTTTGCATGATGTAATTAGAACACGAATGCTTCTGACCAATATTGAAGATTGGAAAGCCGCAGCCGATGTAAGAGCATCTTATTTTAAAACTATTAAGCCCGTAGATACCATTATGCAGGTATCTCGTTTTATTAATCCCGATTGGTTAATAGAAATTGAAGTTGATGCTGTAGTAAGCGATTCTTAATATCATAATTGAACTTTA
>JAQRMW010000227.1 GCA_028599075.1 Urechidicola sp.
AGCATAAATTTTGCGGCATTGGAGCGCAAAGCCTACCCTTGGGATATAAAAAGAAGTTTTATTGGTTTTGAGTGAATGCAGGGATTTGGTTGGGTGGGTTTTTAAGGGTTGACTATTTATCAAGCTCGAGATATTTTCAGTGAGATAAACGGAACACTAAAAAGCCAGCTCAACTGGAAAAATCAAGGTGATATTGAGTCGGCTTATTACAGACTTGATGTTATCTGCTCTGAAAGTTATATTGCAGTTTTAAATGAATATATTCAAGGAGGCAAAAATGAATAAACCAAAATACTCTGAATATTTATACAAGCAAGTTGATTTTTCTAAAATTAAAAAAGATGTGAGAGAAGTTGTATTTACACTGGTTAGTTATATGTGCGACAACATTTCTTATCTTAAATTTAAGAAAAACGAGAGAGATGAATTTGTGATTTCATTATATAACGATTACACTTATCTTGCTCTTTCAAATCTACAGATGGAGAAAGGTCATAAAGATAATTTACTATGGAGTGCGGATGATGAAAATTGGCAAGAAGTAGTAAGAATTATTAAGACTGGCACTTCTGCTATCTATGATATGAGGAGTAGATGATTTTATAACCACTCTATATTTAGGGTGGTTTTATATGAAAGTATTTATATACTCTCATATATTCCATCCCAAAAAATTTTTTCTAAAATTAAAGATTGTTTGGCTCCAGAAATTATAGCATCATTAGTATTGTTTTTTACAAGACATCTAATAGTGTCTTCTATATCTTTTTCATGTTTTGGATCATGTACTATATGAGATTTAAAAAAAATTAAATCATCATCATTAAAATTGTATACATTTTTTAGTGCCTCATATATTGATTGATACATTTGTTGTGTCACAAATTCACACCCTGGTCCCAATGCACCTAAAACTTCTAATTGTGAGCCATTATGACATAAATCTCTCATTCCATGTATATAAACAGATGTTTTATCAAGAGGGACTATATTTTTTATGCTGCCATTTAAGGACTGTATGAATCGCTCTAATAAAACTCTGTGTCCTCCATCGTTATTCCCCCTACCATGTTCATCAAATAAATTTTTAATAAGAGCACTTCTATGACCATCATCTTTAATAGATAAACTACCTAATAATAAAAACTCTACAAAAGCTTTAGATACTAGATAGTACTGCTCAGCATATAATCTTATTTGATGTTGAGTAAATTCTCCTTTTTGCAACCTTGCAAAAAATTCATGATTAATAACGGCACCAATTTCTGTTGATATACTTGCTTTGATATTATTCATATGGATACCACCAACTCCTCCTAATTTCAACAGAATTATCTATTGAGATGTGTTTTTCATATGTGTATTCATATATTGATTTAGCAGATAATGAAATTCCATTACCACTGTCCTTGATGCCACCCCAAGGAGCTTCTGCAAACGCAACATTTACATCGTTAACCCAAACCATACCAGACTGAATGTTTTGTGCAATTTTTTTACCATATTCATTATTAGATGTCCATACAGATGCACCTAAACCATACTTGCTAGAATTTATATCTTTAATAGCATCGTCTATGTCATCAAAAAATATTATTGGCATAACTGGACCGAAGCATTCTTCCTGTATTAATTTCATATTAGTGCTAATATTAGTCAATACGGTCGGCTTGTAATAAAAACCGTCCAAACTATCTATTTTTACACCTCCTGTAACTATATCTGCACCTTTAGATATCGCATCATCAATAAATCTTTGTACATCCAGCAATTGATCCTCACTTATAAGAGGTCCGTAATCTACTGTCTCTTTTAAGGTATTAGTTTTTTCGACAACTTTATCTAAAAATAATTTTTTAACACTATTATGTACTAAAACTCTTTTTATACCGACACAAACTTGACCAGAATTACAAAAAGATCCCCACACAATTCCGTTGGTAGCTAATTCAATGTCGGCATCTTGACATACTAGAGCTGTATCATTTCCACCTAATTCAAGATTATATTTTTTTAACCCACTAGCACAAGTTTTTGCTACTTCAATTCCAGAAATAGTTCCTCCAGTAAAATCAATCATATTTATATCATTATGTTGTGTTAATAATTTCCCAGTATTAGCATCTCCTGTTACAACATTTAGCACACCATTTGGTAATCCAGCTTTATCAAATATTTCAGCAATTTTTAAGCCAACAGATGAAGATCTTTCTGACGGTTTAAAAACAACAGTATTGCCAGATATAATTGCTGGGACTATTGACCATATTGGTATTTCTAGTGGATAATTCCATGCTTTAATTACACCTATAACTCCAATTGGTTCATGCACCACAAAACTTTCTTTTGTGGGCCATAATTCTTTATTTATATTAATTTTTTCTTCTATTAATAGTTTTTTAGCATGGTCTATATAGAACTTAACCATATCTGATGATTCAATTACCTCTATATCGGATTCTGGTAATCTTTTTCCAGTTTCATTACAAATCAACTCTTTTAATGGGGTTTTTTCGCCTTCTGCTCCATACATTTGAATAAGAAGTTCGTAGACTTTCTGTAAAATACTAATTCTTTCTTTTATAGATGACTTAGACCATTTCATAAAAGCCTTTTTAGAAGACTCAACAGCTAGATTTATTTCATCATTTTCCGCAATACCAACATCGCAAAAAACCTGATTATTGTTTGGATTAATGTGTTTGTAGAATGTCTTTGGTGTGTAATCTTTCCCATCTATGAAGAAAAATTTCTTTGTTATATTATTCATAAGTATTTAATTATTAAAAAATTTTTTTATTACAAAACTAACAGCTGTACCTAATGCTACACTTGTCCCAATAAATATGGAAACCCAGTCCCCAATAACAATTTTTTGATCAAGGGTAACATAATTACTAAACAATCCCAAAAGCAGAATAGCTGTGCTTACAAATAGTACTGAAATTGTAACACCTGAGATTATTTTTGTCAAGTTGTGACTATGTACTAATTTTAGGTTTGCCCCAACTAATTGATTGTATTCTATTTCTAAGCTAAGTCGTTCTAATCTTTCAGGTGTAGTTCTAGCAGGAGACGACCAAACAACATCATCATATACATCCAATATTTTTTTATCAGCTTCATTCCAATATTTGTATACAGTCACTAAAGTATCAGCAAAAAAAACAGTTAAGAACATCGTGTGCATAAAACTTCCATCATCAAACCTTTGTTTCTCATCACACATCCATCTTATAGCTTTAAAAATAGTATGTATTTCTGGTTTTATTATTTTCTTTTTAGTGTGAATTGATACTAAACTACCAGCTAAAAGATAAGAACCTACAACTCTAATAGTGTCAATATGACTACCCCACATCCCATCAACTTGATTGTTTTCAAATTTAATACACGATTGCTTGATAGCAACTTCCATATATTTAATTATGTTTTTATCAAAACTTTCTGGAATATTATTATTAGAGAAGTTTTTATAAAAAATACAAAAACTATCTACTATATCTGATGTTGTAAAATAATCATTGTCGCCCCAGTTGTATTTGGTATTTTTATTTATAATTGATAGATCACTTCCTGTGTCCAATTTATCTGCACCTTTATACAGCAAGTGCATTACGATATTATTTAGCCATTTTCCATCATCTGACGGATCGATATTTTCTTTATAATGAGTCTTAATTTTGTTATACAAGTCAGCATCGGTATTATAGCACTTCAATAAGACCCCTATAATCCTAGATATATCAGCATCTCCAAACGGATATTTAGTATTTAGTTCCCATTGACTAAACTTACTGTACAACCAAAGACACCCTTTAAAAGTTGCGTCTTTAATGTTATCTTTTTGCTTTTGGCTTAAATCATCACTGTACTCAGATAAACACATCAGTAAAGATTGTATAGCAACAGCAGTATCCCAAGTCACATTATCCCATTGTGTAAAATTGCTATTAATATCATTCTTTTTTGATAAAATCCAATCTACTGTAGCAATACTTTTTCTTTTTATTTCTTTTTTTAGTGATTCTTCAATATTGTTTATATTATAAATTTCATTTAAAGTTATTATATTTAACGAGGTCTCCCAAACACTTCCAGATTGTTGAGATAAGATAGATAAGTCATCTTTACCCAATAACCATGTAGTAAAACTAATTATATAATTTTCCAAGATGATATCTTTCAGGCTGGACGAACAATCTTCAAATGGGATGCCCATAATACAAAAAATAATAAAAATACCCTAAATTTTACAGTATTCTAATGCCATTTTTTAAACCAAAATATTTAAAGGTCTTGGCAATCTCATTAAAGGCACTTTTAACCTTTCTAAACAAGCCATAGAAAAACCCTCTGTTAGAGGTATTTCAGTTGGTGGCAACCAACAAGAATTAGCACTCTATTACAACAAATGCAAAAACGATTTTGAAAACTCAAGAGCCGTGCTGTATGAGGTCTATGACTTAGCAGTTAAAATTGTTCAAATGGCTTTAGATAAGGCTGAAAAGAAATCACACCTTAACTTCTACAAACTCCCTGAACCGATACTTGAGCTAATACTTGATGTAACAGTCAAGGCGATTAAACAAGAAAACCTATTTAACTTTCCAGAGATAGATTTTTCAAAAGAACTTCTTTTATCAGAACAGATAGAACTCAAACAACAACTGGAAGCTCTTGATTTAAAAATTAGTGATGATGAAGGAATGTTTGCTTTTTGGCATTCTTTTGAAAATATTATTAAACACTTCGTCTTATCACTTGAAACTATTGCAAGAAATGATAATGCTGATGGTGGCAATGTATTTAATGCTGAACTGATACACTTCACAACAGACCTAAATTATCATGTAGAAAGAATGATAATTTCATTCTTTGGTGAGAAAAAAGCAGAGATGGGACTGTTTGCTAAAAACAGAAGACAGTTTTTGATTAATGTTGATGTAGTATCAGGACTAGGTAGTAACAGAACCCCACAACAGCAACAAGAAGAAACCGATAAAGTTAAACTTCCTACAGAGGTTGATTTAACAGGTCATGAGTTGGTTGATGGATATTTAAAAAACACTTATCTTGAAAATATCTTTAGTGGCACAACACAAGCTACCATTCCCCTATCTTTAAGGTTTGAACACTGCCACATCATCGCAGGAACAGGACATGGCAACAGCAACACAAGAAGCCTTAGCTACACCATTGCCGCAGGTCAAAGTGGTGGTGTCGTCATAGACAGTGCCGCCTTAAAAACAGCGCTACTTGCTGGCATTACCGATACCTCAAACC
>JAQRMW010000228.1 GCA_028599075.1 Urechidicola sp.
AACTCTCCATTCAAAAATTCACCTACATATTTAGATTTGTCAGCCCAAGTAAAAGTTCCAAACCCATGTTGACCCTCATCACTCCACCCACCTTTAAAAGAGTTTCCATTTAAATAATTATATATTCCTACATCTTTTTTATTGTTTTTCCAAGAACCCATAAAGCTATCTCCATGTGCCCATACATAAGTTCCATCTACAAATTTATTTGCGCTGAAGGTTCCTATATAAGTATCACCATTCCTATAGGTAAATTCTCCATACCCTGTCCTCCAATCATCAACAAACTCTCCTACGTATTTATCGCCAATATCCCAGGTAAATGTTCCTTCCCCATGTTTCCACCCGTTTTTAAATTGACCTAAATAATGTCTTCCGTTGGGCCAAACTTCTTTGCCATTGCCATCTCTTTTACCATTTTTAAAGTCACCTTCATAAATTCTATTTCCAGTTATAGATTCTCCTTTTTCATTGGTATAGGTATATTCAAAACTTTTTTTGCCGACTCCATTTTGGCAATCGCCAGAAATGCAATAGTCAGCTTCATAATATATAGTTAAACTTGTGTCTAAATCGTTGTCACTAAATAGAGAAATTCTAATTCCAGGTTGATTATAAGTATATCTATCATAAGTTAAGAAGCTACATTTTTTTAAAGCACTTTCTAATTCTTTTTCGGTAATTGTTAGGATGTTTTTAGATTTATTTGGAAACTCTATATTGATATTTTCGTCTGAAAAAATTCCGATATCATACCCCATTTCAAATAAGCTTAAGAATTTTTGTTCTAAGAGATATGATGTAAATTTCACTTCGCTATATTTTAGAGTTCTCCTTTCAGTTTTTGTTAAAGCAATTAATTCTTTTAACTCTTTTTCAAATTCAGCTTGATTCAATTCAAAATGTGTTGGGTCTATCAATTTTCCTTGTATCCAATCTCCAACAGTTTTTGTACCATTCTCTTCAACAGTAATTCCTTTACCATGTTTTTTACCATCTTTAAAATAGCCAGAATATTGTCCGGTAGAAACAATTAGTATTCCATACCCATGCGCTTTATTGTTTTTTAAACTGCCATAATAATTAGATGTTGATGTGCTAACCTTTCCAAAAAGTGCAACCCCATTTTTATAAACAGCCTGTATTAAACTACCGTCTTCGTTTGTGATTCTTCCATATCCATTTACACAATTTCCTAAGCAGTTTGTAGGATTATTAGGATCTGCTGTTTGAGTGTATTCTGTTTTAGCTTCTCCGTTTTCCCATTCGTATGCCCAAGCGCCCTCTTTATTTTCGAAAACACCTAAGCCATGTTGTTTGTTATTATTTAAACCACCATAGTAAATTGTACCGTCAGCACCAACAGTTGCTCCGATACCGAGTACTTTGTTGTTTGCAAACTCTCCTGTATAAGTACTGCCGTCAGGATAATAATAATATCCGAAACCATGAAGAGCCCCAGAATTAAATGAACCTTCATAAGTACCACCATCAGTAAATTTCATAATTCCAAAACCATTAAGACAATCGCCACTTACACATTGCGAAGAAGTATTGAATGTAATTAAAAGTAATCCGAATATGAATAGACATTTTTTCATAATATTAGGTTTAATGTTTTTTATAGAATTCAATAATTTCTAAAGCTTTTTGTTCTTTGTCTTTTGGTATTGGGATACGTGTTTCATCGTTGGTGTTTCCTTTACTCGTCATCCATTCTATAGTAAATTCTAAGAGTTTTTGGTTGGAAGGGGTAGTTATAATTTTCATATCCATAATCCATTTTCTTTTTCCGAACAACTCAATTTTTTTAGTATTGATGAGTAAGTAGTTTGGGTATATTTTTATGATAGTACCTCTAGAATTATTTTTTAAATGTGGGCTAGAAAATTTAATTCTTAAAAAAGGTAGTAAAAGCGCAAAAGGAACAGAAAAAGCCAATGCCGTTAAAAAATTTGTACCTCTAAAAAGCATTAAACCTGGAATACAGATTATTAATATGCCAATTCCTAAGTAAATGTTATCTTCTTTTTTGTTCTCTTTTTCTATGGATACAAAATCATTCCACTCATTAGAAGTGAATAACCAAGTATCTAATATTTTAGAACTATTAATCAATGAATCTTCTTTTTTTATGGTTGTTGTTTTTTCGATTTGGTTAAGCTATTTACTTTTTGCCTAATACAAACTTTTCAAAAGCTCCTACATTGGCACCAACTACAGCATTAATTAATTTATAGAGATTTGGGTCTAAACCAACTGCTTCATTTCTAGTTTTAGTCTTCCCCTTTTTGTTTAGGTACTCCACTTCTTCTGTCATAAAAATATCGCTATATTCTGGCTTTTTAGCATAAAGATTTGATGAAATTTTTACACTGACACCTTCACTAAAATCACCATAAACTGTTTTTGTACCACTTGCAGGATTTTTATATACTATACTTGAATTAATAGAATACAATGCGTTTCCTGTTATTGACATCGTTATTTCTACTATTAAAAGTGCATCTAATTCTAGTTGATTAAAAAAGTCATCTCTCACTTTCATTGCTTTTACTCCAGAACCAAAGCTTAGCATAGGCATTGCGCGGTATCCAATTACTGGGCCTGAATTACCAGAACCAGTAACTCCTGAAAACATTTTAAGAATCTTCGGATCCTTTAACTCAAAGTTATTATACAAGTCTTGCTTAGCATTAGTATCTAAATACTCTGAGGGTTCAAGTAAGTTCATCCCTTTGTAACTAAATGACTCTTTCAGACCATTTATTACATTAAAGTAGATTTCATTTGCAACCATACTTGTTCCATCTTTTGTTGCTTTTGCTGTAGTTTTGTGCGTCCAGCCACCAGCCGAATAGGAAGATGAAGAACTTCTGTCTTGAACTATAAAAGTCAATATACCTACTTTTTTTGGTAGTACATAGTCTGCTTTTGTAGCAAACCCTTTTTTAATCTGCCATTTTCTAATAGAAGTAGAAGCCATAGAATACACAAATGCCTTGCTATACATTTTTTCTGGATTATCTAAAAGTTTTTGAATACCGACTGATTGTGCATATAAAGTGTTTCCTGATATCGAAATCAAGAAGGTTAAGAGGATTGTTGTAGAAAGTTTCATTTGTATAATTTTTTTAGATTATAAATTTTAATAAATGGTTTTTTAAAAAGACAGAAATAACTGCACAGGCTATAAGAGGACACCTGCGCAGTCTTAGTTAATTAAACTATTAATTAACCATCCTATTTAATGTATTTTAGAAATTCGTTTAATGATTTGTTTAGGTATCCTCTACTGGCTCCAAGTACCCCATTCACATACTTTTCTTTATCACAGGGTACTGCCTGCATTTTTAATAATACTTGATCTGTAACATTAAAAACAGTAACGGCTCCATAGTTAGATCCCCATAAATCTTGTTCTGCACTTTCAATGGCTTTATATTTTTTATCTTCAAAAACACCTTTTATTTCAATTACATTTTTTGGAATAACATTTAAAGTTGCTTGGTATTTTAAACCTTTCTTATAAGCAAATAAACTAGAGGTATTTACAATTTCAACTTTTTCTCCAAACGCACCTTTGGTTTTTACCGTTACATTTTTAATAACGCTCAACTCTGGTCTTACAACAATTTTAGCTACTCCTCCAAACGATTTTGTTAAGGCTTTACTCGCTTGTGATTCTGCATCTTTAATAAATGGGATAGAAATGTTAACACGTGCTACAATAATACCTCCTAAATCATTTGAAGTTGACATTCCATTGTCAAATATATTTTTTGTTGATTTTTTCTTTCCTTTTTTGTCAATTTTTTTAACGAGGTATTCAAAACCAGTTGGTGCTGTAGAAACAAACCCAGGAAATTGTGCTTTACTCGGTGTACCACCGTCTAAGAGTTGCCAGCCTTCAAATGGTTTCTCATTAGCAACTTCTGATGCAGTTACAATAGTAAATCCAGCAGCTTCTAGTTTAGACGTATATTCTTTAAACAATTTATCGGTCATTTCTTGTAAGTCTGTATCGTCTATACCTTGAACACCTAAAACTAATTGTGCTTTGGCATCACTTCGAGCGCCACCACCAATTTCTCTTCCACCTTTTGCAATTTCGATTTGATCGAAAAGTATTTGATAGTTGATAAAAAAGTGTTGGATAAAAATCTTTTTAGGCGCATCATTAAACTTTTTCATGCCGTAACTCGATTCATTTTTTGTTTCTATTTTCCCAATTTGCTGGGCATTTACATTGGTAAATAAAAAGAGTATAAAGCTTAGGATGATTAATTTTTTCATAATATTAGATTTAATGTTAATTCAATTTCTTTTTCTAGCAATTTTCCCAATATGTAATGCTTATTGTAGCACAGCTTTAAACTCACCTTCGGTTATTGTTTTTGTTGTCATGTCTGCAGCATTATAACCTTCAAAAGAAAAAGTTCCTTCTACAGTTACGCCATCGTCAAAGGTGACTTCAATTCTTCCAGGAGTGATACCTATTATAGATGTTACTCCAGATGAGTCCCAAGTCGCCACAGGGCTAATGGTAATATATCTGATTCCATTTGTACTAGTTAAGGCATCAGCAGTAGCATAAACACCTAAGCCGGTGTAGCCAAAAACTTGAAAACTAATGGTGTTTCCAGAGTTGTCACCTCCTTGTACAGCAAGTAATCCATTGGTAATTGTCGCTCCAATAATTGTTGCAGGGCTTGTTGACGCGGCAAAGTCAGCTCCATCAATTTTGGCAGTTAAGAATTCATCACCACTTCCGCCTCCATTATCATCGTCATCATTGTTGCAACTTGTAAAAGCAACAACTGTGAATACTGCAATAAGTAAAAATTTGATTTTAAAATTTTTCATAATAAGTTTTTTTATTGATTAATAATTAGGTCAAAAATCAATAATAAACTACTGTGAAACAATACGATGAATTACGTATATTTTAAAAAGTGATCTTGTGTTGAGTTTTTAAATCGTCAATTTTTAATTGTAGATTTTCTAAAAATTGCTGATGTTTTTCTGAAGTCGCATTAAATGGGCGATGTGCCAATCCTTTTTGGATGGTATCAATTTTATCCATTAATTCAAATGAATTATTGTCTATCCATGTGTTTTTGAATTGTTGCCAAATATATTCAATTGCAGTTTCATTTGGATGGATCATATCTGATTTATAAAAACGGTAATCACGCAAATCATCCATCATAATTTCATAAGAAGGAAAATAATGTATGTGATTTCTCGGTTCGACAACTCGATGTATTGCAGAAATCAAATGCGATTTACTTAAAGCGTTTTCGGTAAAGCCATCTTTTAAATGCCTTACAGGAGAAACTGTAAAAATAATTTCTATTGTAGGGTTTACACTTTTAACAAGTGCTATGATATTTTCTAAACTTGCTGTGATTTCGTCCACAGATAAAAGCTCTTTTAAAAACTTTTTTTGAGGGACTTTATGACAATTTGCTACAATAATGTCTGATTCAATTTGTCTGTAAATCCAGGATGTTCCTAATGTAATGATTAAATGAGTTGAACTGTTTAACTGTTGATGCGTTGATTGAATAGCAGCATTTAAATTCTCTAATAGCTGTTCTTTTAAAGGCTTACTTAAATCAGAATGCACATCAAAACAATGCCAGCGCTCGTTGTAAAAAAACACATCAGCATCAGTATATTTTTTCTGATTGATACTGTAGGTAATTAATTTTTCAATTGCTTTGGGGTGGAATAAAATTCCGAATGGATTTATGTTAGCTCTAAATTTAAAATGTAAAAATTTATTGCCAATATTCTCTGTAAAACACGAGCCTAATAATAAAATACTTGAATCGTAATCAATTTGATTTAAGGCTTTGGCATTAGGTATTTGTGTTCTAAAGTTCATTATTGTAAATACTCTTTCACTTGCTCTAGAGCCTGTGGTATTCCGCTTGGGTTTTTACCACCAGCAGTTGCAAAGAAAGGTTGTCCGCCTCCGCCACCTTGAATTAGTTTTCCTAATTCTCTAACTACTAGTCCTGCATTTAGTCCCTTATCAGCCACTAAATTTTTGGCAATGAAACAGGTTAGCATTGCTTTATCACCATTTTGAGTTGCTGCAAAAAAGAATAAGTTTTCAATTTCATTTCCTAATTCAAACGCTAAATCTTTAATATGGTTTGGTTCCAAATCAATTTTTTGAGTGATGAGGTTTATTCCGTTAATAGTTTCAACACTTGCTTTTAATGATGCTTTTAAATTTTTAGCTTTATCTCTCATTAAAGATTCAACTTGTTTTTTTAAAGCAGTATTTTCTTCTTGAATTGTTTCAATATATTTTAATGGGTTTTGTGGATTTTTCATTGCAGTTTTTAACTGCTTATAATCTTTTTCTTGTTGAAGGTATAGATCTTCAACACCATCAAAAGTCATAGCTTCAATACGTCTAATTCCTGCTGCAATTGCAGTTTCAGAAGTGATTTTAAAATGCCAAATATCCGCTGTATTTTTAACATGTGTACCGCCACATAATTCTTTCGATTTTCCAAATTCAATCATACGAACAGTATCACCATATTTTTCTCCAAATAAGGCAAGAGCGCCTTTTTTTATGGCGGTATCCATTGGGATATTTCGGTGTTCTTTTAACTTTAATTTTCCTCTAATTCGAGCATTCACAAAATCTTGAATTTCTTGTAGTTCTTTATCAGTAACTTTCGAAAAATGAGAAAAATCAAATCGTAAATGTTTAGAATGCACTGCAGAACCTTTTTGCTCTACATGTTTTCCTAATACATTCCGTAATGCTTGATGTAATAGGTGAGTAGCAGTATGATTACAAGCGGTTCTAAAACGTTGACTTTCATCTACCCTAACGGTGAAATACTCAGAAGGATCTTTTGGCAACCCTTTTGTTAGGTGAATGATTAGATTGTTTTCTCTTTTAGTATCTAAAATATAAATAGTATCTCCATTTCCTTTTTCGAGATAACCTTTATCACCAACTTGCCCACCGCCTTCTGGGTAAAAAGGTGTCATGTTAAAAACTAGCTGATACATATCGCCATCTTTTTTTGAAGATACTTTTCTGTAACGAGCAATTTTTACTTTTGCCTCTAAAGTGTCGTAGCCAATAAATTCTTGTTCGTCATCATTAAACAAAATTTGCCAGTCATCAGTGTCAACAACGGTTGCTTTTCTTCCTCTTTTTTTTTGTTTTTCTAATTCAGATTTAAACGCTTCAATATCATAAGTCAAGTTGTTTTCTCGTAAAATTAACTCCGTTAAATCTTCTGGAAAACCAAAAGTATCTTTTAACTCAAACACTTTTTTACCTGATATTTTTTTAGTTGAGTTGTTAGAAATGATGGCATCTAATAATGTCAACCCTTGATCTAAGGTTCTTAAAAAAGATTGTTCCTCTTCTTTAATTACGTTTTCAATCAGTTGTTTTTGCTTCTTTAACTCAGGAAATGTTTTGCTCATTTGTTTACTCAAAACAAACATAAGGCGGTAAATAAAAGCTTCTTTTTGCCCTAGAAAAGTAAATCCATAACGAATAGCTCTTCGCAAAATTCTTCTAATAACATAGCCTGCGCCATTGTTACTTGGTAATTGACCATCAGCAATTGCAAAAGCTACTGCCCGAACATGATCAGCAATTACACGAATTGCAATATCGGTCTTTTCATCAGCTCCATATTTAGAGTTGGTGATGGTGGTTATTTCACGAATTATAGGTGTAAAAACATCTGTGTCGTAGTTAGATTGTACACCTTGTACTACCATACACAAACGCTCAAATCCCATTCCGGTATCAACATGCTTGTTTGGTAATTTTTCGAGCGACCCATCTGCCATTCGATTGAATTCCATAAAAACCAAATTCCAAATCTCAATCACTTGCGGATGATCTTCATTCACCAAATCCTTTCCTGGTACTTTTGCTTTTTCTTCATCTGATCTAATATCAACATGAATTTCAGAACAAGGTCCACAGGGTCCTTGCGCCCCCATTTCCCAAAAGTTGTCTTTTTTATTTCCGTTGAGAATCCTTTCTTCAGGAATTATGTTTTTCCAATAATCATAAGCTTCTTGGTCAAAATCTAAACCGTCTTTTTTATCACCTTCAAAAACCGTAACATATAAACTTTTCTTATCAATTTTATAAACTTTCGTCAACAGCTCCCATGCCCATTCAATAGCTTCTTTTTTAAAGTAATCACCAAAACTCCAGTTACCCAACATCTCAAACATAGTATGATGATAAGTATCCATACCTACTTCTTCTAAATCGTTGTGCTTACCAGAAACACGCAAACATTTTTGAGTATCAGAAACTCTAGCATCTGTAACTTTTCGTTGTCCTAAAAAGAATTCTTTAAACGGAACCATACCCGCATTGGTAAACATCAAAGTAGGATCATCCTTTAAAACCATTGGTGATGAAGGAACGATTTTATGTTTCTTTTCTTTAAAGAAATTTAAATATTGCTGTCTAATTTCTTGTGATTTCACTTGTTTGAATTTATTGTTTTGTAATGGTCATACTTCGACTGCGCTCAGTACAAGTTTGCAACATCTTTTAAAATTAATGATGCTTCATAAAAATGTTAATTAATTTCTAAAAAAATACTGCAACTAAAGCAGTAGAGAAACATTTTGTAATTTTGTTTTTTCAACAGGAAACAATAACATGAATTGATTTTCCGTTGATTGTACAAAACTAACATTTTTTAGTCTTATGGCGAAAGTTAAATACTATTACGATGCTGAAACATTATCGTATAAAAAAATACTGAGAAAAAAGGGAAGAGTTTTCACAAAACTTCTGGCTTCAGTTTTGGCTTTTGGGCTAGCAATGCTTCTAGGTTTTGTAGTGTTTTCACCAATATTTGAAACTCCTAATGAGAAAGCTTTAAAGAGAGAAATGGAGTTTTTAAAACTCAATGAAAATCTGCACAAAAAAAGAATTGAACAATTTGAAGTTGTGTTGAATGATTTACAACAAAGGGATAATAATATTTACCGTACTTTTTTTGAACTAAATCCTATTCCAGAAGAGCAACGTACTGCTGGGTTTGGAGGAGTAAATAGGTATAAGTCTTTAGAGAATTTTGAAAATTCTGAAATGATTATTGATATAACTCAGAATATGGACATTCTTTCTAAGCAGTTAAAAATACAATCTGAGTCGTTGGATGAGATTGTAAAATATGCCAAAAACAAAGAAGATTTATTAGCAGCGATTCCTGCAATTCAACCAATACGAAATGACGATTTAACAAGAATGGCATCTGGATATGGATGGCGAACAGACCCATTTACAAAAGCTAGAAAACGACATTATGGGATGGATTTTACTGCTCCAAGAGGCACTCCGGTTTATGCTACAGGACCAGGAAAAGTAATTCGAGTAGATTCAAGAGCATCTGGGTTTGGTAAACATATTAGGATTGATCATGGATTTGGATATATTACGTTGTATGCGCATTTGAGTAAATACAATGTAAAGAAATGGCAAAAAGTAAAACGTGGAGATTTAATAGGATTTGTAGGTAATACTGGTAGGTCAGAAGCGCCACACTTGCATTATGAAGTTCACAAAAATAAAGAGCGTATCAATCCAATTAACTTCTATTACGGGAATTTATCTCCAAAAGAATTTGAGGTGATGCAAAAAGCTGCTCAAGTTGAGGGGCAATCTTTAGATTAGACTTTTAAATTCAAAATCTGACTTGGTAAATCTAAAAATGTATTTCCTTTTTTTGTATTTTCGTATTTAATAAAACCAAACTAAACATGCACATTGATTTACCCGAAAAACGCTATTACAAAATTGGCGAGGTTGCTAAAGCCTTTGAGGTAAATAATTCGCTCATTCGTTTTTGGGAAAAAGAGTTCGATATCTTAAAACCTAAGAAGAATAAAAAGGGCAATCGTCTTTTTACTGCTACCGATTTGCAAAATTTAAAACTAATTTATCACCTAGTAAAAGAAAAGGGATACACCTTAGATGGGGCAAAAAAGAAAATGAAACAAAACCCAGATAGTGTGGTTAACAATCATGAAATCATCTTACATTTAGAAAAAATAAAACAAGAATTAACCAATATTAAAAATCAATTATCATGAAAAAATGGCTTCCTTGGATACTCGTAGCATTATTAATAATTGTAGGAATTAGATCTTACAACTCAATGGTGGAAAAAAGAAATGATGCAGAAAAAACTTGGGCAGATGTAGAGTCTGACTATCAACGTAGAGCAGATTTAATTCCGAATTTGGTAAACACTGTTAAGGGGTATGCAAGTCACGAAAAAGAGACTTTAGAAGGGGTTATCAATGCAAGAGCAAAAGCAACAAGTACTACAATAGACCCTTCGAATATGACACCTGAAAGTATGGCAGCCTTTCAACAATCACAAGCAGGATTATCTAGCGCATTAAGTAAATTGATGGTCGTGGTAGAGAAGTATCCAGACTTAAAAGCAAACCAGAACTTCTTAGAACTACAAAGTCAATTAGAAGGTACAGAGAACAGAATTAATGTATCTCGCAAGAGATTTAATGAATCTGCAACTGTGTATAAAAATTTAATTCAAAAGTTTCCAAATGTATTATATGCAGGGATTCTAGGATTTAAAGAATTGCCATTATTCGAAGCTGCAGAAGGAAGTAGTGTTGCTCCAACAGTTGAATTTTAAAATTTAGCAATGCCAAAAATTGAAGAATTTTTCACCTCTGATGAAGAGCAACAGGTTATAAATGCCATTAAAACTGCAGAGACAAACACCTCTGGAGAGATTCGTGTGCATATAGAAAAAGCTACAGAAAAGGATGCGCTAGAAAGAGCCACTGAAGTTTTTTATGATTTGAAAATGAATGAGACTGAATTGCAAAATGGTGTTTTGTTTTATGTAGCAACTGAGAGTCATCATTTTGCGGTATTAGGTGATAAAGGAATCAATGAGTTGGTGGCTGATAATTTTTGGGATTCCGAAAAAGAATTAGCATTATCGCACTTTAAAAAACGAGAATTTGCAAAAGGATTGGAGTTGGCAATTTTAGAAGCAGGTAAAAAGTTACAAGAATTTTTTCCATATCAATCAGACGATACTAATGAATTGTCAGACGAAATATCAAAAGGATAATGAAGAAAGCTAAACAAATAATTTTCGTCTTTTTTATTGGATTGTTATTTATCAATTTACAGGGGTATTCGCAAAGCGTAATTCCTGATGTTCCAAAAAAACAAACGAGTCTTTATGACAATGCTGGTATTTTATCTAGTAATGAACAAAAGAGTTTGGAGAGTAAACTGATTCGTTATTCAGATTCTACATCTACACAAATTGTTATTGTAACGCTACAAAATATTGGAGGTAACGATATATCAAGTTTTGGAGTTGAGTTAGCTCATAAATGGGGGATAGGACAAGCTGATGAGGATAATGGAATTTTGATTTTAGTGGCTATTGATGAACGAAAGGTTACAATTCAGACTGGCTATGGGGTAGAGCATTTATTGACAGATGCTTTAGCTAGTAGAATTATTAGAAACGTTATTACACCCAATTTTAAACAAGGCGATTATTACTCGGGATTAGACCAAGCAACGGATACTGTTTTTCAAATTATGATGGGTGAGTATCAAAATGAGAATCCAAAAAATGATGATGACAAAGGGTTGTTTAGAATCCTTCCTATAATCTTCTTTATCATTATAATGATAATTATTTCCCGTCGTAATAAAGGCGGAGGGAAAAATGGAGGTAAAGGTTCAGTAGCAGGCACTTTGTTGGATGTACTTATTTTAAGTAGCATGGGCCGTGGAGGATTTGGTGGTGGAAGTAGTTCTGGAGGTTTCGGCGGTGGAGGAGGCTTTGGCGGTGGTTTCGGAGGCGGCGGCTTTGGCGGAGGCGGTGCTTCTGGAGGATGGTAGTTATTAATAAAAAATTAAAGAGGCAAAATGAAAAGTGAAAAATGGATATTGACGAAAGGATATGTGCTTATTTCATTTTTGATTTTAAGTTCTTGCCAGACACCAAATTCTCAAGAGAATTTACAGCGAAATAACCCTTATATTTTTGTTTTGGGTGTGGCCCAAGATGCAGGTTATCCACAGATAAATTGTGAAAAGGAATGTTGCCAACGAGTTTATAAAACTCCAGAGAATAAAAGATTTATTTCTTCCATTGCTATTATTGATCCAGTTTCAAAAGAAGAATGGATTTTTGACGCTACTCCAAGTCTTACCGATCAAATCAAACTACTAAATAATCAAACACAAAGGCAAGGAGATTTGCCTGAAGGAATCTTTTTAACGCATGCTCATATTGGTCATTATACTGGTTTGATGTATTTAGGACATGAAGCGATGGGAGCATCTAATGTACCAGTATATGCAATGCCTCGAATGAATGAGTATCTCAAGATCAATGGGCCTTGGAGTCAGTTGGTAGAATATAAAAACATTGAATTGAAAGGCTTACAAAAGGACTCTACGACAGTTTTAAATGAGCGAATTTCAGCCATACCAATTCAAGTTCCACATAGAGATGAGTATTCTGAGACAGTTGGTTTTTTAATTGATGTTAATTCTAAACAGGTATTGTTTATTCCAGATATTGATAAATGGTCTAAATGGGAGCGAAGTATAGTTGAGTACATACAACAAGTTGATATCGCCTTTGTTGATGCAACATTTTTTAAGAATGGTGAAATTAATAGAGATATGAGTCAGGTGCTTCATCCTTTTGTAGAAGAAAGCATGGGCTTGTTTCAAAATCTATCAGATATAGATAAAGCCAAAGTACACTTTATTCATTTTAACCATACCAATCCATTATTGATTAAAGGAAGTGATGCCCAAAAAACCGTTTTAGAAAAGGGATTTCGATTTGCAGAGCAAGGAATGATAATTGAGTTATAGATTACTTCTGTCTAAAATGGATGATGATAGGAACTCCTTGAAAGTCATAAATCTCACGTAATTTATTTTCGACAAATCGCTTGTATGGGTCTCGAACATACTGGGGTAAATTACAGAAGAAAACAAATTGTGGAGTAATAGTTGGTAACTGCATACAGTATTTTATTTTCACAAATTTACCTTTCCAAGCCGGTGGCGAATTTTGTTTTACAACTTCTAACATGGTTTCATTCAACTTACTTGTAGGAATTCTTTTCTTTCTATTTTCAAAAACTTGAACAGCGGTTTCAATCGCTTTAAAAATTCGTTGCTTGGTTAAAACCGATGTAAATATAATTGGCACATCAGTAAAAGGAGCAATCTCTTTACGAACCATTGCTTCATAATCTCTCATGGTATTGGTTTCTTTATCTACCAAATCCCATTTATTTATAAGTACAACAACCCCTTTTTTATTTTTCTCAGCCAGCCAAAATATACTTTGATCTTGTCCTTCAAAACTACGAGTAGCATCTATCATTACAATAGCAACATCACAATGCTCAATGGTTCTTACAGCACGCATTACTGAGTAAAATTCTAAGTCTTCTTTTACTTTTGCCTTACGTCTTATTCCCGCAGTATCAACCAAATTAAAATCAAATCCAAAACGGTTGTATTTAGTATCGATAGAATCTCTGGTAGTCCCCGCAATATCAGTAACAATATTTCTTTCAACTCCAATTAATGCGTTTATAAAAGATGATTTACCGGCATTGGGTCTTCCAACAACTGCAAACCTAGGAAGCTCATCAGCTTCTTCTTCAACATCCTCAGGGATAATTTTAGCGACTGCATCTAACAACTCACCTGTACCGCTTCCATTGATGGAAGATATAGTATAATATTCTCCCAAACCAAGATTATAAAATTCATAGGCTTCTTCTTCGCGCATCGCGTTATCAACTTTATTGACTGCCATAAAAACAGGTTTTTTAATCTTACGCAATAAGTTGGCAACTTCAGTGTCCATTGGTGTGATGCCTTCAGTAACATCTACTACAAAAACAATAATATCTGCTTCGTCAATTGCTAAATCTACCTGCTTTCGAATTTCTTCTTCAAAAATATCATCAGACCCAACGGCATATCCGCCAGTATCAATCACAGAAAAATTCTTACCATTCCAGTCAGATTTCCCGTAATGTCTATCGCGGGTAACCCCACTAACTGAATCAACAATAGCATCTCTACGTTGAATCAATCGATTAAACAAAGTAGATTTTCCAACATTAGGTCTTCCAACAATAGCTACAATAGTATTCATTTCTGATAAATTTTTTGCAAAGATACTATATCCTTAATGAAAATCGTTGTAATTTTAAATGTTCTAAATTATTGATAATCATGAAAAACAATTTAACAGTTGCAATAGTTTTTGCTATAGCGATAATTGGTGCTTCCATAGTTCTTGGAAATGCCTTTAAAAATAGAAACAATACCGAAAGCAAAATTTCAGTAACAGGGTTAGGAGTTGCTAATTTTACTTCAGATTTAATTGTTTGGGAAGGGTCTTTCTCTAGTGAAAGTATACATCTTAAACAAACTTATAATGATTTAGAAAATCAAAAAAATATTATTAAAGAATACCTTTTGTCAAAAGGAATTAAAGTGGATGAATTGGTTTTTAAAGCGGTACATAGCAGAGAAAATACAAGAAATAAATATTCTGATGACGGCAATTATATGGGCGAAGAATTTCTAGGTTATATTTTAACTCAATCATTACAAATAGAATCTAATGATGTAGAAAAGGTTGAGAAAGTATCTAGAGAAATTACTGAATTACTAAACAAAGGGATTCGCTTTTATTCTGATACACCCAGGTATTACTATACAAAATTAGCCGATTTAAAAATTGAAATGATTTCAAAGGCAACAGCTGATGCAAAATCTAGAGCTGAAAAAATTGCTGATAATTCTGGAGGGCAATTAGGAGAATTGTTATCAGCAAAAATGGGAATTTTTCAAATTACAGGGCAAAATTCTAAAGAAGATTATTCTTGGGGTGGCACATTTAATACATCATCAAAAAAGAAAACAGCATCAATTACCATGAAGTTAAGTTATAAAGTTAAATAGATGAGCGAAGAAAAAAACAGTGAGGTGTTTTTAAGACCTCGTTTTAGAATTGATTTTGAAGAAAGTGAAGAAAATCTGATTGAACGATTTAAGGATAATTTGAATGATGCTGATTGTAAATATTGTAGTAAAATAGTTGATCAACACATTGTAATTGATGTACCTTTTGATGAAGATCATTTTTGGTCGCCTCAATTGAATATTGAAGTTGTAAAAGGAGAATCAAGCGAAAGTATTGTAAAAGGATTGTTTGGCCCAAAGCCACAAGTTTGGACTTTTTTTATGTTTTTACACTTTGCTGTAGGTGTCACTTTTCTGATTTTTTTAACCTTGCTGTATGTTAGATGGTCTTTTGAATCGAGTTTAGTTTTTCCAACAGTTATGGTAATTGTACTGCCAATTATATGGGTGATTCTTTATGTTTTTGGTCGATGGGGAAGAAGGCGCGGTAAAGAGCAAATGGAAGAATTACATGATTTTATGATGAAAACGCTAGAGAGAAATTCTAAATGATAAATCACAAACGCCAAATAAAATTCAAGTAGCAAACAGATAATTTTTAATTCGTCAAATTCGTGCCTACTCTTTGTATCCAAATCTGCGTAACTGATTTTTATTATTTCTCCAATCTTTATTGACTTTTACATACAATTCTAAATGGATTTTCTTTTGAAAGAATTTTTGTAAATCTTTCCTAGCTTCAGTACCTACACGTTTTAAGGCAGATCCTTTATGTCCAATAATAATTCCTTTTTGCGTTTGACGTTCAACCATAATAATTGATCGAATCTTGATAATTTTTTCGTCTTCAAAAAACTCTTCAGTTTCAATTTCTACTGCATACGGAATTTCCTTTTTGTAGTGCATTAATATTTTTTCTCTGATAGCCTCATTTACAAAAAAGCGTTCGGGTTTATCAGTTAATTGATCTTTTGGATAGAAGGCAGGAGACTCTGGTAGATTTTCTAAAATCGCATTGAAAACTCCTTCAATATTAAATTTTTCTAAAGCTGAAATTAAAAACACTTGTGCGTTTGGAACTTTCTCTTGCCAATAGGCTAATTTTTCCTCAACATCTTCTTGATTGGCTTTATCGATTTTATTAATTAGCAATAAAATAGGGATTTTAGCATTGGTGATTTTATTAAAAAACTGTTCGTCTTTCAATTCTTTTTCACCCATCTCTACCATGTAAATCAACACATCAGCATCATCAAAAGCTGATTTTACAAAATCCATCATTGACTCTTGTAGCTGGTACGTAGGCTTAATGATTCCGGGAGTATCAGAAAATAAAATCTGAAAATCATCTCCATTTACAATGCCTAAAATACGATGTCGCGTAGTTTGAGCTTTAGAAGTAATAATAGACAAACGCTCACCAACAAGTGCGTTCATCAAGGTTGATTTTCCAACATTTGGATTTCCGATAATATTTACAAAACCTGCTTTATGAGTCATTTAGAATGGATTAAGTTGCAAAGGTACAGTTATAGAAATCAATGGTCAAAATAATGGTTAAAAA
>JAQRMW010000229.1 GCA_028599075.1 Urechidicola sp.
ATCTTTTGATTTGGCTTTGAAAATGAATAAATTTAAAGAAAAATAAAAAGTTTTGGCTAAGTGCTAGTCCGATAGTTCAGTCCTCTGAACTCCCGTACTAACCATAGCCGAGACGTTGTAAGCCATTACAGAAAACCATTAGAAACATATGATAATTAAAACAGGAAACATATTTACGACTGAACATCAGACAATTGTAAATACAGTTAACTGTTTTGGAATTATGGGTGCAGGTATCGCTTTAGAATGTAGATATAGATATCCTGAAATGTTCTTACGTTATAAAGAATTGTGTGATAAAAAATTACTCGATATTGGAAAATTATATTTATACAACTCTAAACCAAGATGGATTCTAAATTTCCCAACCAAGAATCATTGGAAATACCCAACCAAACCAGAATATTTAGAAAAGGGATTAGTAAAATTTAAGGAAACATATAAAGAAAAAGGAATTACTTCAATTGCCTTTCCTTTATTGGGTGCTCAAAACGGAGGTTTAACAAAAGAACAATCTCTTTCATTGCTCGAAAAACATCTTAAAGGAATAGATATTCCTGTTGAAGTTTATCAATATAAAGAAAATGCACCTGACGACTTATATAAATTATTTTCAGAATCTTTTTTATCTCACGATAATCCAACGTTAAAAAAACTCACCAAGTTGACAAATGACAAAGTCAATAAAATCAAGGATTTAATAGAATTTGAGAACTTATCAAATATGGGGCAATTGTCATCAATTAGAGGAATTGGAGAATCAACAGTAATTAAATGTTTTGATTATGCTATGAGACCCGAAATAAAAGACATACAAAAAAAATTATTTTAATATGAATAAAGAAACTGCAAAACAACTATTAGCACAATCTATTACAAATTTACAAAATAGAAGAGAGCAAATCACTATGGCTGATGTTGAGGCTGAAGTCATAAACAATGCTTGTCTAAATATTTTAAAAAATAAGGACACTCAAAATGCAATAATTTATGCTCAATTATTTACCGAATCTGCACAAGAATTAATTCCTCAATACTCTGAACAGGAATCTATGTCCGCTTTAATGGGTATTCAACAAAACGTATTATGGGATGGAATGTGGGATTTTTTAAGAGATTATTTTCAAAAAAATCACGGTATTCAAATAGATGATGTCGAAACAACACCTTCTATTTTCTATTCAACCAAACATAAACGCTATGAAAATGGAATATTAACATCTGAAAGTGAAGTTGAAAGAACAATTAACCTAAATTTTATCAATGATAAAGAAGAACTTGTTATTGGAATTGCACCTTCCCTATCACCGAAAAAAAGTTATCGTATTTCTCAAACAGAAACTCAAGCACAATACAAAGGTTACGACCCAGATTATTTGTTTACAGTAATATATGATAGTTATGAAGAAGTTGAAACATTCACTCTTGAAATGCCGAACAGAAATTTAAAAATAATTTATTTTGAATAAAAGCAATGGAGTTTATTGACAGTTATAATAAAAACGAATACATTAAAATACTAAAAATCTTAATTAAAGAACTTCCTTTAATTGAACAGTTTTTAAAATCAATTAATGAAACAAATGATTTTAAGAATATAGACGATTTAGAAGAGTATTATAATACTGTATTCTGTCAAAAAATAATAGAAAAGCATTTTAATTTCAAAATAACTAAAATTTATAAGCCACTATACCTACGTAATCCAGGACCTCATAAAAAAGGAAATTCGTATTATCATTTAACACTTAAACTTGAAAGCGAAAGCATTGTTTGGCTTGATAATTTATACGAGAATTTATTACTACGTTTTGTTAAGTTTTATAAACATTTATTCTCAAAAATTGACAATTACTTTATAACATTAAATGATAGTCAATTAAAAAACTATCAAACCTTTTTGGATAAAATAAAAAAGGAAGTTCAATTTTTTCTTAAATATTCAGATAACAGAGAAACATTAGCACAGAGAAAGCAATTAAACCCACAAGATTTAACCAAGATTCCGTTTGGTGGTTTATTCTATATTACTCATATTGACAACATAAAGAGTATTTTAAAATTAGGTATTCTGTCTCACAATTTGGCTCATCAAAATGGTTTTGTAAATACAGATATTTCTAATCAAACGGTAAATGCTCGGAGAGACAGATTTGAATTAGAATTAGGAGGAAATATTCACGATTTCACACCTCTATATTTTAACCATAAAAATCCAATGTTATATACTCTTTGCAAGAACAGTGACAGAAACACTTTAGTTTTATTAAAGGTAAATCCACATATTTTATTAGCCAAAAATGTTGCTTTTTCAGATGGTAATGCTTCTGTCAAATCAACATCTTTCTATAAAGACATTAATGACTTTAATAAACTTAATTGGACTTTGATAAATAAAGGCTCTTGGTATGACTATGAATTTGGAATACGGGAAGGAAGACGATTAATGTGTTCAGAGGTTTTAGCAAAAGAGAAAATCCCATCATATTACATTGATGAAATTTTTGTTTATAGTGAACAAACTCTTGAAAAGATTTTACCTCTATTTCCAAACCATTTAGGAATAAATTCAAGTGTAAATAAAACCTTATACTTTTGAAATATGAAATTAAAACGGCTTACAACAACGTGTATAAATCATTGGGCAATAAGTAGTTAAATGAAAATTATAGATATAAATAAAATTTACGGTAAACTGAAAATGA
>JAQRMW010000023.1 GCA_028599075.1 Urechidicola sp.
AATGGCTCATACGTAATGCGGGCTTCATCGTAAATTGAAAGATTATGGATATAAAGAAAATTAGTAGTAAACTGAAAATTAAAAGCTTCGAAAACCCGCACTACGCATAGCCCGAACGTTGTGTTTCATACTGCCAGCCGCACATTTTACACATTTGTTTTTTTGCCAACGCTCAATTCCATCACTAAAAAAACAAAAGAGTAAAATCTTCCAACCTCATAAAAAGAATAGTATATTGAATTGTAATACACATAAATATTGTTTCTAAATATTTTATTATATCTTTGCATATTATATAATCATATCAAAGTCTAATACAAAGACTCAATGAATAGAATTAAAGAAATATTAAAAGAACAAGGAAGGACTCAGACTTGGTTGGCTGAAAAAATTGGGAAAAGTTATGTTGTTGTAACTAATTATTGTAATAACAATTCTCAACCAAGCATTCAGGTTTTAACTAACATATCTGAAATTTTAGATGTAGATATACGAGAATTACTCGTTTCAACTAAAGACAATTAATACTATGGATAAACATTTAGAAATATTCAAAAATGGTAGTTCTTGGTTAAGAGCTGATTTTCACCTACACACGAAAGCGGATAAAGAGTTTGTTTACAATGGAGAAGAAAATTCTTTTGTTTCTTCTTATGTGGAAAAACTTGAAGAACAAAATATTAGAATTGCCACAATAACTAACCATAATAAATTTGACATAAACGAATACAAAGCTTTATCTAAAAAGGCTCGAAAAAAAGAAATCTATATTTTGCCAGGAGTTGAACTTTCCGTGAATGATGGGGCAAACGGTATTCATTGTTTAATAGTTTTTAATCCAACTGAATGGTTGGAGAATAGTACCGATTTCATCAATCAGTTTTTGACTCAAACATTTGCAGGAAAAGCAAATTATGAAAACAAAAATGGGAGGTCAAATGATAACTTAATTGAAACAATTAAAAAATTAGATGCTTTTGAGAAAGACTATTTTATCATTATGGCTCATATTGAGCAAAGAAGCGGATTTTATAATGAACTTGATGGAGGTAGAATAAAAGAATTAGGTCAACAACCAATATTTAGAAAATCTGTCTTAGGTTTTCAAAAAGTGCGCACTCGTGATAAAATCAAGAATCTTGAATTATGGCTCAATAACGAATTACCTGCTTTTATTGAAGGTTCAGATGCAAAATCAATAGAAACTATAGGAATCGGAAACGAGATTAATGGTAATACTCAAAATACTTATTTAAAACTTGGAGCATTTAATTTTGAAGCAATAAAATACGCCTTATTAGATAAGAAATTTCGTCAATCAAATTCATTGATTAACCCAACAAACGGATATATTAAATCCATAAGTTTCAATGGTGGAAAATTGAATGGAACAACAGTTCAATTAAATCACTCAATGAATAATTTGATTGGTATAAGAGGTAGTGGGAAATCATCTATTTTAGAAGCTGTTCGTTATGCTTTAGATATTGATTTATCTAAAAAACAAAACGTAGATTTTGAATACAAAAACAATTTGGTAAATGCTCTTTTAGGGAGTGGAGGGAAAATAACTTGTATTTTAGTTGATGACCAAGGTGTAGAATATAGAACAGAAAAAATATTAGGAGATAGAACAAATATTTACATTGATGAAGAGCTTCAATTAGGATTAAAACCAAATGCTATTGTAAAAAAACCAATCTATTTCGGACAAAAAGACCTTTCACAGATTGGGGACTCATTATCTACCGAATATTTGATAAATAAACTTATCGGAAATCGCCTTACTGATAAGAAAAGAGAAGTTGAAGATAAAAACCAAGAGGTAATAAAGTTGTTAGGTGAAATTAAGAAGATTGATTCTAAAATCGCAAGAAAAACTGAATTTGAAGAAAAACAAGCTGAATTAACCAATAGAATACAAGTTTTCAAAAAACATAAAATTGACAAAAAACTTGAAAAACAAATCGTATTTAATAAAGACGTAAATTTCATTAAACGTGTGAATAGATTTGAAGTCAAAATAATTGATGCATTGGATGGATTTATTCAAGAGTTTAATGATGGCTTTGAAGCTTTTAAAACGTATGTATCTAAAGAGAATATTACAGATTTGGAACAGATTACACAATCTCTTATTGCATTTGAAAAAGTATTTGATGAATTAGGAGATATTTTGATTCGACTAATTAATGAAAATGAAGAGTTAACAGAGAAACAAAAAGCATTTACTGCTAAATACAACGAATTAAAAGAAGAGTTCTCAAAAATAAAGAGAGAAATAAATCTACCTAACATTCAAGCTGATGATTATGTAAAATATACTAAGGAACTTGACTTAACAAAAGCTCAACTTTCTGAATTAGAAAAACTAACAAAAAAGAAAAACGAATTGCAAATTCGATTAAAACAATCCTTAGTTGAACTTCAAGGATTATGGCATAATGAATTTGAAATTGTTCAAGAAGAAATCAAAAAAGTAAATGACGACCAAGATGCCATTTCGATTAATGTAAATTTTAAAGGGAATAAGGGTAATTTCAAATGGTATTTAAAAGAAAATCTTAGAGGTAGTAATCTTAGAGAAAACAATATACAAGCCGTTATAGATAATTATAACGATTTAATTAGTGTGTATAATGATTTGTCAGTAGATAAAAGTAATATTAAGAGTAGCTTATCAGATAATCAACTTCATACATTTAATGAATACTTTGACTCAAACATAGGAGCTTTTTTAACATATCGAATACCTGATAAGTTTGAAATCATTTATAAAGGACGCTCGTTAAATGAGCATTCTTTAGGTCAAAGAGCATCAGCGTTAATTATATTTCTACTCACATTGAAGGACAGTGATTTAATAGTTATTGACCAGCCAGAAGATGATTTAGATAATCAAACTATATATAATGACGTGATAAAAGTATTGAAAGAATTAAAAAATTCATCTCAATTTATATTCGCTACTCACAATCCAAATATTCCAGTTTTAGGAGACTGTGAGCAAATAGTTTCTTGTAGCTACGATTCTAATATTATTGAAACAAATTTTGGAAGTATTGATGAAGAAACAATAAGAAAAGATATTGTAAATATTATGGAAGGCGGAAAAGAAGCATTTAACAACAGAAAAAGAATTTACGAATTATGGACGCATTAGAATTATTAGACTTAATACAAAAAGGGGAATCCAGTACTGTACAATTTAAAGTACGAGTAAATGACGCTTATAAAATGGGGACTGAAATGGTTGCATTTTCTAATACAAAAGGAGGTCTATTAGTTATAGGTATTAATGACAAAACCGGAGATATAGATGGTTTATCGTTTGATGAATTACAATCAACAAACCAACTCTTAGCAAATGCTGCATCTGACAATGTAAAACCAACTATTTACATATTCACGGAAACAGTTGAAATAGAGGATAATAATATTATTGTTGCACATATTTCTGAAGGAATAAGTAAACCACATACAGACAACAAAGGGATAATATGGGTTAAAAATGGTTCTGATAAAAGAAAAGTAGTAGCGAGAGAAGAAATGGCAAGACTTTTACAGAGTAGTGGAAATTTGTTTGCAGATGAAACTTTAGTTAACGGTACAACAATAAATGATATTGATGATGAATTTTTTAAAGTTTTTATAAAAGCAAAAACCAGTAAATCAGTTGAAGAATTAGGACAATCTGTTTCAGAACTTCTATCAAATATGGGAATGCTAAGAAATGGCAGTTTATCTCTCGGAGGATTGCTTTTATTTGGTAAGAATCCGCAACAGTACAGACCAACATTTACAGTTCAATGTGTTTCAATAGTTGGTAACGATATTAGCTCTAAAGATTATAGAGATAAAGAAGACCCTTTTACAGGGAATCTTCAAGAACTATATGAAAAGGCACTTTCGTTTATTACAAGAAACCTAAAAAAGATACAGCAAGGTGATAGTTTTAATTCGCCATCAGTTCTTGAATTACCAATTGAAACCATTGAGGAACTTCTTGTAAATGCGTTTGTACATAGAGACTACTTTATTAATACAAGTATTAAAGTTTTTATTTTCGACAACAGAATTGAAATTGTTAGCCCTGGTAAGTTGCCAAATACATTGACAATAGAAAACATAAAAGCAGGAACTTCTATCCCAAGAAATCCTATTATATTTTCAAATGTAAGGCACATTCTACCATTTGTTGGTGTTGGAAGCGGAATACCAAGAGCTTATGAAAATTATCCTGATATAGAACTAAATAACGATACAGAAAGGGAATTATTTATATCAGTTATTAAACGACCTTAATAAATGCCAATATTTCAGAAATCAGTAATAAAAAAACATCTTGAAAATCTTGACCAAGAAAAGGTAGAAAAAGCTTTTCAAACATTCCGATTGAATTACAACTCTGCGAAAATTGAGCAAATAAAAACGCTCAAAGAAGAAGAATATCAAGACGGATTTTTACGAGAAATATTTGTTGATGTTTTGGATTACACACTTCGTCCAAATGAAAATTATGATTTACAACGTGAATTTAAAAACCAAACAGACGGAAAAAAAGCAGATGGAGCAATTTTAAAAGATGAGAATGCAATTGCAGTAATTGAGTTAAAGTCAACAAAAACAAAAGACTTAACAAAAATCACACAACAAGCATTTAATTATAAAAACAATCAACCAGAATGTAAATATGTAATTACTTCTAATTTTCAAAAAATTCGATTTTACATTGACTACTCTACCGAATTTGAAGAATTTGATTTATTTTTTCTTGATAGAGAACGATTTGAGCTTCTTTACTTAATTCTTCATAAAGAAAGCATTTTTTCAAATCTTCCAATAAAACTCAAAAAAGAAACACAATTTCACGAAAAAGAAATTTCGGAAGAACTTTACAAAGACTATTCACATTTCAAATCTAAACTGTTTAATAATCTCATTGAAAATCATCCTGAGAATGATAAGTTATTGCTTTTTAAAAAATCTCAAAAATTATTAGACCGTTTTCTGTTTATACTTTTTGCAGAAGATAGTGGCTTATTGCCACCAAATTCAATATCACGAATAATAAAGCGTTTTGACATCTTAAAAGAAGAAGACGCATATAAACCGATTTACGAAATTTTCAGACAGTATTTCGGGTATATGAATATTGGTAGAGAAGGCAAAAAAGAAGCCGACAATATTCCTGCATACAATGGTGGTTTGTTTTATGAAGATTTATTACTCAATAACTTAAATATTGATGATGAAATTTTAATTGATGATTTAAAGAAACTTTCAACATACAATTTTAACACAGAAGTTGATGTAAATATTCTCGGTCATATTTTTGAACATTCACTAAACGAAATTGAAGAAGTAACTGCAAAAATTGAAGGCACAGTTTCAGACCAAAAAAGAACTAAACGAAAAAAAGACGGTGTTTTTTACACACCAAAATATATTACAACTTACATTGTAGCAAATACAATAGGAAAACTTTGTATCGACAAGCGAAAAGAACTTGACATTGAAGAAATTGAATATGACGATTCATTCCTGAAAAAGGATGGAACTTTATCAGTAAAAGGGAAAAAGCTTTTCAAAACTTTAACCGATTATAAAAATTGGCTAACAAATTTAAAAATCATCGACCCAGCTTGTGGAAGTGGAGCATTTTTGAATCAAGCATTAAACTACTTGATTGAAGAACACGAAAAAATAGATGACATCATTGCTGACTTGACTAACTCACCTTTGAGATTGTTTGATACTGATAAGAATATTTTAGAAAACAATCTTTTTGGAGTAGATATTAATGAAGAAAGTGTTGAAATTGCTCAATTATCACTTTGGCTTCGCACAGCAAAAAAAGACCGTAAACTTTCAAAATTAAACAATAACATAAAATGTGGAAACTCTCTTTTAAAATCTGAATTTGATTGGCACAAAGAATTTCCAAGCATTATGAAAAATGGTGGTTTTGATGTCGTTATTGGAAATCCACCTTACATTAAAGAAGCTACAAATAAATCTGCTTTTAATGGTTTACACGAACATTCTTGCTATCAAGGCAAAATGGATTTGTGGTATTTCTTTGGTGCTTTAGCATTAGATATTATTAAAAAAGATTATGGTTTAATTGGCTATATCGCACCAAATAATTGGATTACAAATGATGGTGCTTCAAAATTCAGAGATTACATAGTCGAAAAAGGCAAAATAGTTGAATTTATTGATTTTAGCGACTTCAAAGTTTTCGATTCAGCAGGTATTCAAACAATGATTTACATTATGAAAAGAACAGATGATAATTCAAATTATGGTCTTAACTTTTCTAAAGTAATTAATAGCAAAATAAAACACGAAGATGCTCAACTATTTTTAGAAAAAATTGTAGATGAGAAGTACGAATATTTTATTTCAAACATAAAGAAAGAAGAATTAAAAAATCAACCTATTAATTTTATAAATGCTGAACTCAATTTGATAATTGAGAAAATTAAATCAAAAGAAAGTTTCAATTTAGATTCTAAAGAAATAGCTTCAGGTATTGACCTATTACAAGATTTCGTTAATAAAAAACATGGTTCAAGATAACTTAAGAGGGTTATCTTTGATTAATTTTAGGGTGCTAATATACAAATTTTTATTTCTATAATTATAACGATATTCACATTCCTTTAAATGTAAAAAGAACTTGTGCT
>JAQRMW010000230.1 GCA_028599075.1 Urechidicola sp.
ACTGTATAACCGATAATTGCTAAAAACCCAATTCAAATCAACATTTTAGGTGAAATTAAAAATTGTATTTTTGAACAAACATTTTACAAAGAAATCGCAACTACGGTTATACCAACCGTTGTAAGCAATAGGGTAAAAAACTCATAATCAACTAGTTTAGACTTAAAAAACACTTGAATTTCTTACTCAGAATCTAAAATAATTACGCTGGATTTTTTAGCTCGTTTGCTCAATCGGAACCTTAAAAGCAAAGTCGGAATGTAGCAAGTTGCGGAATTGCTCACTCAAAACAAAAATAGAATTACAACACTGGATTTTTAGCAAGTTTGAGGATTGAACCGCGAAAAAGGAGAAGAAAAAAGTTGAGATGACTGCGACAGATTGAGGTTTAAAATAAAGAAACGTCCGAATAAAATACTAAATCGGAATATGAAACTGGCTTTTAACTAAAATATAAACTACTGCTTACAACAATGTGTATAATTAATTGCTTGGTTTCTACTCATCTGGAACATTCCTTCGGAATATTCCAGCGTTCGGTCAATTATTACTAATTTAGTTGCTTAAACACGCAACAAACCATACACTAACCGTTATGCACCAATTTGACAAAGTAAAACAGTTAAAATCAATAACTTAATGTTGATTTGTAAAATATAAAAGACTGAATTGTTTAACTTCTTGAAAACGTATAACGGGAGATTTTTGTAAATATAAAGTTTACAAAATAGTCAGATAGACAAGTGCTTAACACTCCAAAAAAAAGTTGAGTTTTAAATTCTTAAATTACCAAGCAATGAAAAAAATTATTTTAGCATCCATTCTATTTGTCTTTATTTTGAGTGCTTACTCTCAAAGTAAACAAGATTATTACGTTGTCGTAAAACAAAACAAGACCATTGAACCATTAACAAAAACTGTTAATTCAAATAACACTTTATCATTGACTTTTAATGATAACGATTTAGAAAACTTTTTTAATAGTAAAATTGTCTATAAATACAAAAAAGCATTTCCGACCGCTATCACACCGCAATTACAAAGAACATATTTAGTTACTTTGCAAGACGATTCCTTTGTTAATGATTTATTGAATTTTGACGAAATTGAAAGTATCGGATTAATAAGTGATGAAGGTGGGGTTTTGTACGAACCAAATGATTATTCAGAGGGAAACGGAGAACCAAATAGAGCATTAGAATTAGTCCATGCTTCTGAAGCGTTTGATTTAACTCAAGGCAATAATCCGAATATAATAATTGGTATAGTTGACACCTTATTTGAAGATACTCATGATGAATTAACAAACAAAATTATTGAAAACATTGATGATGGTCATTGTTATAGTTCTTGTTCTCATGGAACAAAGGTAGCAGGTTATGCTGCTGGAGACACAGATAATGGAATAGGTGTTTCCAGTATAGGTTTCAATACTAAATTAATTACCGCAGGCATGTTTGATAATGCCGCAATGAGAAATGAATATATGTTGCTACTCTCACAAATGCCAGATGTTAGAGTTTTGAATGGTAGTTGGTATAATGGTTGTAGTCCAGACCCAACAGGAACAGAACAACTATTATATCAAGAAATTTGGGAAAGTGGTGTAGTAGTAGTTTTCGCAGCAGGAAATGGAACACAATGTGGAGGGCCAACAAATTATTTATATCCACAATCTTATGACCATGTAATTCAGGTTTCGTCAGTAGGTACATCTTTTCCATATGGCACAACTCATCCAATTTGGGGTCAAATTGAATGGATGGATTCTCATGTAAATGGTGGCGTTTATGATGGTACAAATTCTCATCATCATCATGATAAAGTAGATTTAGTTGCTCCAGGATATGCAGTTCCTGAAGGAATAGCAGTAAATAATAGTTATGGTAAAGGTTGGGGTACTTCCTTTGCTTCACCACAAGTTGCTGGTGCTTGTGCTTTAATTTTAGATGCAAACCCCAATTTAACACCTGATGAAGTTAGAGATATATTATTATCATCTACTGATGATATTTACAATCTACCCATAAACCAACAATTCAGCGGTTTACTTGGAACAGGAAGATTAAATGTATATAGAGCAGTAAAAACAGCAAAATGTTTGTTTGATAATGACCCAAATGCCCAATTAGACTTGTATTTAAGAAATTCATCATCAGATTTAGCAGTAGAGCCTGATGAAGAAACAGGAAATGTTATGTGGCAAAGTAAAGATATTTGGGTAAGAAATCAACCAGATGGTAAAAATGTAAAAGAACATCAAAACCCTGAATACGACCCAAACAATCCAAATTATGTTTATGTAAGAGTTCGAAATACAAGTTGTGTAACTTCATCAGGAAATGATGAACTAAAACTATATTGGGCGAAAGCAAATACTGTTTTATCTTGGCCTCAAAATTGGGACGGCTCTCTTTTTGTTAACGGTGTTTTATTTGGT
>JAQRMW010000231.1 GCA_028599075.1 Urechidicola sp.
AAAAGAAAGAAATTAATTCTCAACGAAATTCACTGCTCTAAATTTCACAAATTCAAGTTCATACTTTGATTAGAAGAAAGAATGAAAAAACTTTTATTACAACTACTTTCAGTTTTCTTAATTATAAGCTGCTCATCTCCTAATGAAGATATTCAAGACATTTATACATATCCCTCTTTCGGCTCTGAAATTGAAGTAACAATTAATGGCTTATCATTTGATGCTATGGAGCCTTTTATTTCTTCAGATGGAAACTATCTATTTTTCAATAATAAGAATGACGGCATTAATACCAAACTCTTTTATGCCATTAAAGTAAATGACTCGATATTTAATTATGTTGGAGAAATATCAGGTACAAACCAAATTACTCAGCCCTATTTAGATGCCGTTGCAGATATGGATGCCTCAGGTAATTTTTATTGGACATCAACTAGAAATTATCCCAATGAATTAGATAATCTCTTTTATGGAACATTCAATTCTGGAGTGGTAAACAACATTGGCAGATTGCAAGGAGATTTTAATTTGAATACTCCAGGTTGGTTAATAATGGATCATGGAATTAGTCTAGATGGAGAATTCTTATTTTTTAATAACGCAAGGTTCGATGAAATTAATTGCCAAGGTCCTTGTGAAACAACAATTGGAATTGCTCAAAAAATTAACAGTACAACTTTTAATACACTTGATGATTCTGAAATAATCCTACAAAATGTAAATGACTCAAACTACATCTATTATGCACCTTGTATTAGTAGTGATAATTTAGAGTTATACTATACGCGCTATCTAAAAGGAACAATTACAGCGAATACTATTTTCGAAATTTGTGTTGCTGTTAGAAATAGTGCAACATCAGAATTCTCAATTCCTATAGTGTTGTTTTCTGAATCAATTTCGAATCTAATTGAAGCACCAACAATAACTACAGATATGAATATTCTCTATTACCATAAAAAAATATTGGATACTCATAAAATTTTTATGAGGTATCGCAACTAATTTATTCTACTACAAAATCAAAGTAGGTTTCTGGGCAAGGCTCATTTATCAATGTAAAATGCCACCACTCTTGCGGATAGTTTTTAAACCCATTTGTTAGCATTGCATTCTGTAATTGACTTCTATTCCATTTTTGTTTGACTGTTAGTTTATCAAATACCAGCCAAGATTCTTGACCAAAAAAATCATAGGGAAACCCCATATCTAATTCTGCACCTGTTTTTAAATCAATTAAAGTAACATCTAAGGTACTACCTCTTGTATGACCAGATTTTGTTGCGATGTATCCTTTTTTAAACAAGTCTTGTTTTAATTCATTCGGATAAAACTGCTGTTTCATTAAGGTGTCATTAATATCCAATGCCCATTTATAAAAATGATTGACCGCTCTTTGAGGGCGATAGCCATCAAAAACCTTAAGCCCGAAACCATTTTTATTCAATTCGAGTTGAACCAAATTCAAAGCATTTGTTGCCTCTTTAGATAGAATCAACACTTCTTTTTCATATCCATCAATTTGCTGACCCACAAAATTATTATCAGAAAAATAGCGTAACTCAATCTGTATATTCGGAATTTCATCCTGTACATAAACAAATTCTTTTGGGATTTGAGCACAAAGATTAATACTTATAAAAAATGTGAGTACTAAATGTTTCATATTACAAATAATTTAAAATCGTTATTTCGTCAGTTCGAGTAATTTTTGATAAAAAATTGTATCGAGAACAATATATTAAACATATAGTCTATTCAATTTAATCAACACTACCATTCAATTATTTTTAATCCATTACTCAGCAAAACTTCATTCGTTTTAGAAAAACAGCTATTCCCAAACCAAAAACCTCTGTTAGCACTCAACGGAGATGGATGACCAGATTCTAATACTGTATGTTTAGACTTGTCAATTTTCTTGCCTTTTTTCTTAGCGTAACCACCCCAAAGTAAAAATACTACATTCTCTTTTTTAGCAGAAACTTGTTCAATGACAGCATCAGTAAATTGCTCCCATCCTTTTTTTTGATGACTCCCAGCCTCATGTGCTCTTACGGTTAAAGTGGCATTTAATAATAAAACTCCTTGATCTGCCCATCGTTCTAGATTTCCACTTTTTGGAATCAGAATATTTAAATCCGTTTCTAATTCTTTAAAAATATTTTTGAGTGATGGTGGATGTGCAATTCCATCATTTACAGAAAAGCATAAACCATTTGCCTGCCCTTCTCCATGATAAGGGTCTTGACCAATAATTACAACTTTTAAATCATCAAAAGTGCAATGATCAAAGGCAGAAAATATTTGATTGCCTTTTGGATAACAAGTATGATTAAAATATTCATCTTTTACAAAATCTGTTAACTCCTTAAAATAGGGCTTATCAAATTCTTGTTGTAAAATGGTTTTCCAGCTTTTAGCTATGTTTACGTTCATAATACTATTTTAACCTCTCGACTGCGCTCGAGGAGACAAAATTTACAAATGTCAGGTCGAGCGCAGTCGAGACCTATTAAATATTAATTATTCTACCTACATTTGTCAGCGATTCAAAAATACAATTTTGGCAATAAACATCACAGAAAAAACCTTAAACGATTTAGAGTTTGATACTATTTTAGAAAGTATCAAAAACTACTGCATTACTGATTTAGGTAAAAGTGCTGTCAATAAAATACTGCCTTTCAAATCAAAAGACAAATTGTTTTCAGAACTTAAAAAAACGGATGAATACCTAACCTCATTCGAAAATGACAATCGTATCCCCAATCACACATTTGACGATATTTCTAAAGAAATAAGTTTACTAAATATTGAGAATTCTTATATCATTCCCGAAGGCTTTTTAAAAGTATTGAATACTACGGAAACGGTGAATGAGCAATTGAAATTTTTGAAGAAGTTTAAAGAGATTTATCCTATACTTTTTAAACATTCACAAGAAATTGAATACACCACTATTGCATCAGACAGTATCAAAAAAATCATCACATTATTTGGAGAGGTTGATCATAAAGCATCTCAACACTTAAAAACAATTCGTAGAGAATTAGGGCAAATAAGAGGTAAAGTAAATGAGAGTTTTACAAGAGCTTTGTCAAAATTTAGTGCGGCAGGATATTTAGATGACATTAGAGAATCAGTTGTTGAAAACCAGCGTGTACTGGCAGTAATACCCATGCACAAACGCAAAGTAAAAGGAGCGCTATTAGGAACATCTAAAACTGGAAGTATCATTTTTGTTGCTCCTCAAGCCACACAACAATATACCCGAGAATTAGAGAACTTATTGTTTGAAGAAAAACAAGAAGTCATAAGAATTCTAAAACTCTTAACGGATGATTTAAGGCCATTTCAAGGGTTGTTGGTTCAATATCAAAACTATTTAATCCAATTAGATTTAATTGGAGCAAAAGCGAAATATGCCAATAAAATAAATGCTATTTTACCTAAAATTGCTTCGGATAAAAAGGTGTATTTAAAAGATGCATTCCATCCTATCCTATTAGAAAAAAATAAACTCACAGATACAGTTACGATTCCACAGACATTAGAATTAAATGAACAACAACAAATCATCGTTATTTCTGGACCCAATGCTGGTGGAAAAAGTATCACCTTAAAAACAATTGGACTTTTACAAGTAATGTTGCAAAGTGGTATTTTAATTCCGGTTTCTGAGAAGAGCACAGCTACTATTTTTGACCGTATTCTTACCGATATCGGCGACAATCAATCTATAGAAAATCAGTTGAGTACCTATAGTTATAGATTGAAAAATATGCGTCAGTTTTTAAAAAGATGCAATGAAAACACCTTGTTTTTAATTGATGAATTTGGTACTGGTTCTGATCCAGAATTGGGTGGTGCATTAGCAGAAATTTTCTTAGAAGAGTTTTATTCTAAAAAAGCATACGGAATCATCACTACCCATTATGCCAATTTAAAAGTATTAGCTGATGAGTTGGATAATGTGGTGAATGCCAACATCCAATTTGATGAACGAAGCTTAGAACCACTTTTTAAATTGTTTATTGGGCAAGCTGGGAGTTCTTTCACTTTCGAAGTTGCGCAGAAAAACGGGATTCCGTATAGTTTAATCAACAGAGCAAAGAAAAAAGTTGAGGGCGAAAAAATAAGACTAGATAAAACAATTTCTAAACTTCAAAAAGAACGAAATAAATTGCAAAAGAATTCTGAAAATTTAGAAAAGGAGCAATCTAAAGCAAAAGAACATTCAGAAAGTTTATCAGATAAAGAAGTAAAAATAAAACTGAAATTAGAGCAGTTTCAAGAGTTGTATGACAACAATCAAAAAATGTTGGTTACAGGTAGAAAGATTAATGAATTGGCAAATAAGTACTTTCAAACCAATAACAAAAAAGAATTGATTGCTGAGTTCACTATGTGGGCTACAATTGAAAGAGCTAAGTATTTAAAGAAAAATCCTGTTGTTAAAAAGACCAAGGCTCAAAAGAAAAAAGTGAAAGTTATTCAGAAAAAGAAAGAAGAAAAAATAGCTGTTGTAGAAAAAGAGATTCTAAAAGAAGTTGTAAAAGTTAGAGAAGTCAAAAAAGTTGAAGCTAAAAAAATTGCAAAGGCAAAAGCAGATTATGTTTTTAAAGTCAACGATAGAGTAAAAATACTGGATGGCTCATCAGTTGGCACTATTAAGTCTATTGAGAAAAAATCAGTAACGATTAATTTTGGGTTTTTAACTACTAAAACTACGTTGAATAAATTGGAAATTGTAGAAGCAACAAAATAGTTGTCATTCCTGCAAATGATATGAATCTACTATTAGAGAGAGTATGGATTCCCGCTTTCGCGGGAAAGACAAGATTCAACATTCATTCCTTTACCCTATAATTTCCTCTTTAATTTTTTAAGACAATTTTTATACCCTATTGCATCCATTAACTCAGAAAGAAATTCCCTTGCTTTTCTTTTATTTTTAATACCTAAATATATTGACCCAGTTGTTTTAGTTGAATCATAGTATAAATATATATTTAGAGAGTTTTTATTTAAATCAACTATTTCTTCTGAGTTCATTTCAATAATTCCTTTTTCTCCTTCAACATATATTTCTTGAAATATTTTAAATTTTTCAATCACATTTAAAATTGATTTATTTAAAGCCTGGTTGGATTGAATATAAATCTAGATTTTCAACTATTAAATCTGTAACAAAAAAAACATTAGAATTTGAACTAGGAACATTAAAAGATGGTTCAAGATAGTTTAGGGAAATTTATATCTTTGTAAATTATTGAGAAACAATGAAGAACAAGTATATTTTCCGTTCCCGAATTTCTGAGAAGAAATTTAGACAAATTTTAAAGCTCT
>JAQRMW010000232.1 GCA_028599075.1 Urechidicola sp.
GCTTGATATTGACATTTGGTTAACATGACTATTAAAGACTTCCATTAGCTCTATTGGTTTTCTTTTGATAACGTAGATACAGATATTTGTATCTAGCATGTATCTAATCATCAAACGACTCCCTGATTGATTCAGTTTGTTCAGAGCGCTCGTTCATAAAGTCATCAGACATTGATTTTGATTCTAAAAAGAAACTATTCCAAGCACTATCTATTGGAGAAATGATTCTATCCTTGCCTCTAACTCGAATAACAACTTTTTTAATAGAGGCGTTCATTCTAACTGCAGCAGGAAGTCTAACAGCCTGTGTTTTGTTGTTTAAAAAGAGTGTGCTGATTGTCATGTGATTTATTAATTATTAATTATATACTTATAGTATATACTAATTTATGGCTTGTTGATCGCCATCTCTAACACTTTTGCAGCCTTATTACCCTATAAATAAATTGTTTGCTATTTCGTTGGCCAATTCATTGGTTCTAATTTCAATTTGTTTTGGTTGCCAAGTTTTTTTGTTGATTAAATCTTGTGTTGTTTGAAAGTAAGAGTCTTTATAAATTTGTTTTTTATTATTAAAAGGCTGGGCTTTATCTACTTTACTCTTATCGTTTTTGTTATTGAGCAATACATAGTTGCCTAATTTATTTAGGTGATATTCATGCTCTTGAAAGTTAAAAGAGTCTTGCCATGTGCTTGTTAGTTCTTGAGGGCATATATAATCAATGCAAAGCTCATTAATTTTTATTGGACGCTTCTCATTAGTATCTTTTGATTGACTGTTATAAATATCGATTAAGATCGTTTTAGCAACATCTTGCTTAATGTCGGTACTTATTATTTTCTGAATAAACACCCCATTGTCAATAACAGATTTATTGTCTAGGTCTATTGTCTTTAGATGTTTTAAGAACCATTTGCTATCTAGTTGTTCTATTGATTCCAAATTGATAATTGTCTGGGCAAGAATGCTAAATTCTTTGCCGTATTTGGCAACAGGTATATTTCCTAGAATTTTTGTGCGTTTAATAAAATGAGTTAAATTAATAATTATATTTTCCAAAGCTAAAAAATCATTTGGTTCTGGATTGGTTTTTTTACTTAACAAAGTGAACAAGGAAAATAAAATAGCGTGAGAAATTTTTAAGTCTTTAATTTCTTTTATTGCATGAATGGTGTTTTCACTTAAAGCAGAACTCACCCTGCCAACTGAGTCACCTGGCCTGTATATATCAACATATATCTCAAACGAGCTCTGAATATCCAAAAATAATTGGTAAGGGTATTCAGGATTACTTTTATGCTCTTCGAGTAGATCTTTTATTTCTATAAACAGATCCTTTGTTTCTATCCAAGAACCTAAAGTAGCCTGTAAATAGATTGCAAATAAAGACTGTAAGTGAGTATCAGCACTTTTTCCGTTAATAATAAGATTGACTTTACTATATAAAATATCCCAGTAGTTACACGCCTTTTCAATTTGATTTTCCTGCATGTTGTGAAAAAGTCGATTTCGTATTAAATCAATTTTTTGTAATGCCCTATGCCGATCGTTAAGAGTTTCAAATATTTGATAGGCATTTTCAATGGTGTATGTATTTACATGCACAAATACAACGCTGTTCAATAAAAATTTTATAAACTCTACCTGGCAAATGTCTTCAGATAGCTGCTGTATAAAGTCGTAATTTTTAGGCAGCCTGTGATCTTTTCTTTGTCCTTCATTTAGCATTATCAATCTAAATTGAGACTTGTCGCTTACTCTGCCTTGGGTCAATCTAAGATCTTCATTACCTTTAAATAGTATTTTCTTAGATTCAGCCTTTAACTCAAACTCATTTTTTGTTAAATTGTCAAATATTAATTTAACAATTAAAGCTAAGGTTGTTAGTCTTTGCTGTCCATCTAATATTTCAAATCTATCACTGATGTGCAGTTCTTGGATTGTTGTTATAGAGCCCAATAGATATGTTGAGTTTGGGTCTCTTTTAAAGGCATCATGTAAATCGTTTATTAGGATTTTAACTTCAAGCTCTGTCCAAGAATAAGCTCTTTGATAATGAGGAATGTCAAAACTACCTAGATGAAAAAAATCTCTAACAGAGATAACATTAGCTTCAATGTTAGGAATTCTAAGGTTACCCATTGCTCATTCTTTTTTTAATTACCAACTCTTTTCTTAATCGTCCCACAGTATGACTTGTCATTTGCTCAAGTAAGCTGGCATTTCCCCACTCTTCTCGAATGACAAAAACTTCTTTATCGGATATAAGTTTTTGACCAGTATTTAACTCCAAGGATTTAATCTTTTGAAATATTTCTTTTCTTGCCGACAGTGTGAATGGACCAGGAATGATGCTACCATCGTCACGCTTTCTTACAGCACCTTTACGAGAAAATGGATAACGATTTTCTACTTGTTGAGAAAAAGATAGTAACCAATTTCTAAAATCTATTTGCTTTTGAAATTGGTTACTATTACTATTGCTGTTTAATCCTTCTAGACTCTTATCTTTTTCAACAACTGTGCACACCCAACAACCGAAGCGAGCTGATTTATTACCGCATGCAGGCGTATCTTCCTTTGATAGAACTATTGGACATTCTCCACCTAACGCATCTTTATATAACTGAATTAATTCAGCATATGTGTTACCCCAGGGTGTTTTAAATATAGCGATCATTTCCCAAAGGTCTTCTACTAGCACATCAGCAACAGGCATAAAAATAGTGCAATTTTCTAAAGTCGAATGAGTTGATAAAAACTCTTCAGAATCGACTAGGTGTTTATTGATGCTTTTTGCTCTTTGCTGGCTTTCGTCAAATCGAGATCCAAGTAGCATAATAACTTCACCATTTTTTGATACGATTCTTTTTATGTATTCTGTTGTGGGTTTAATTTTAAGTCTATCAGTACACCATCTAAACATTCGAGAAGGTGGCGGATAGCCTTTACCGATAATATTAACCCAAAAAGTTTCGTAATGGGTGGGTTGAGTAATCTCAAAACTGACAGGAACGTTTTTTGAGTCTGCAAACTTTTGGAAATTGTTTAGGTATTCTCTTGCTAAATTCATCACAAATGGACTTTCAACCAACGTGTCATTACACACAACATACACATGTCTTTTGTGCACTTTAATAGACAATAGGTATTTCATCACAAGATGAAGTACCAAGGTTGAATCTTTGCCTCCAGAATAAGCAATAACCCAAGGTGTATTGCCTATTTCTTGGTATTGCTTGGCAATTCTTTTTAAGACTTTAGACTCAATTTCAGCTATATTTATTTTCATTTTCTAGTCATTTTTACTAAAGATTATTTTCAAAAAAAAATTACTTATCTATTCTGAAATAAATTACATTTTAATTTAGAAATATTATACATGGTATAAGCTTGGCTCGGAAATTGAAGCAACCAAAGAAACACAAGTCAAGTGAGCGACCCATAGCGCTTTAGGCCTCTTTAATAGCTTTTTTTACTTTTGAAAAGAACTAAGCTATAATAATTTTTTTTAAATTATTATAGCTTATGCAAACAACTACAAGGAATGATGGATGTAAATTGATCTTGCCAGCAATACGAGGAATAATGGGTGGTAGAGATTATTTTACAGCATCTATGAAGTTTAAAGATATAGCGGAAAGAATTGAATATGCAGATGAATACATTAAGTTTAACTCTCTTATTTCAGACGAATTGAAGAAAAGTATCAAACCTTCAGAAGAATTGCAAAGAGACATCATGCCTAAAAAATTAGAGAAAATTGTAGAATTTCTTGATACTTATAAAGAAAAATTTTTTAGCGCTATTGTGGTTGGTCTTTCTGGAAATCCTAAATGGCAAGCATTCCAAAATCTAGAGCAGCCACTGGGAGAGTATGAAAAAAAAGTGGGTTTTTTAATCCTGTCTGATACAGAAAAAATGTATGCCATTGATGGGCAGCATAGAGTCTCAGGAATAAAGGAGTATGTAAAAAAACAAGATGCTGATATTAACGATACTGTTAGTGTAATCTTTGTAGGTCATGAAAGGACCGATTCAGGCAATAAAGCATCCCGCAGGCTTTTTACGAACCTAAACCATTACGCAACAAAGATATCTACAAGAGATATTATTTATTTGAGTGAAGATGATATTGCTGCAGTAATCACCAGAGAGTTTATAGAAGAAGAAAAAGGGCAATTTTCTAATGTTGACATTGAAAAAATTGCCAAAACAAAAACAGCGAACTTGCCACCAAAATTAGATGATGCAAAATATTCCATTACATCGGTAATAGCGTTACACAGAGCAGTCAAAATATTATTAGTGCTTATATTACAAGTTAATGGCAATAAAATAGACAGGTACATGGTTAATAACGATGTGGATATTAAGAAAGTGTTTAAACAGGTAAAGGGGTTTTTTGACCTACTAAAAAACAACTTAGATCCATTATCAGAATATGTTGATACTAAAGATGTAGAAGATGTTGTTTCTAAATATAGGAATAAAAATGGCGGCCATCTGCTTTACAGGCCAGCCGGCTTTAACATTATTATTAAAATTTGCTGCGAACTATATAAAGAGAAAATTGGTCCTGTATACAATGAAAATAAGATGAAAACTGTAATCATCAATGTTTCCAAATTGCCATTACAATTAACTGATGCCCCAGCTACTTCTGTAGTATGGAATCCAACAAAAAAAACGATAATTGGTAAGGGCTTCCCATTACTTAAAAATATATACAAGTATATGTTGGGCAGCGCCAGTAAAAACGAAAAAGAGCTTCGTGAACAATATCAGAAAACATTAGATGACCCTAATATTGATCTGCCAGAAAAACTGGAAGTTAAATATGAACATTGATGAAGCCTCACCTATAAGCGCAGAGATTAGCGAAAAAATAAATGCTATAGGTAGAGAGGTGTCCCTTAAATATTATAAAAAATGGGATCGGATGGCAAACATCCAGAAAGTAGCCTTAAAGAAAGTAGAGGGATGTATAAATGAAATTCAATCTAAAGGATTGAAATATACAGAGCAAGCTGATAGGGTGGAAAAAATGCCTAATATGGGCAAGAATCTCCCAATTATTAAAGGAATTATTGGTAGTCATCCTTTGAATGAAACCTGGGAGTATCGACCAGGAGGAAAAGGAAATAAATTAAGGATATTCATTGGAGTTAAGGATGATGATCCAAGTATGGCATACTTATTGCTTGTAGACCCGAAACACGAGTATAGCAAATAATTTTGAAAGTCTTGATAAAATAACCCAACTCATTAAAGACCCTGTAAATAATTCCGTGTAAACCCTCATATTTTATAATCCCCAACAAAGGAGATAAAAACATGAGTAATGCAAATACACTAAAAAATAACAAATCCAACATTAACCAAGACAAACTCAAGTCTTTTGCCGCAGAGCTGGCAAAAGATGTTAAGTCTCAAGCTGACCTTGCTGATTTGTCATCTACCCTAAGACCACTGCATAAACCTTAAAAACAGCCATTAAAACTTAAAAAATCTCATTTTTCTAAATAAATTCAAAAAATCTATAAAATCAGTTTTTT
>JAQRMW010000233.1 GCA_028599075.1 Urechidicola sp.
AAAATTCGCGTAAAGTTCTTTTCGCTATTATTCGTTTCATATTTTATTGTCTGTTGCAAATATAAATAAATAGTTCTCAAAATACGAACTTTAGTTGTTTTTTTTAATAAAGGGTAACGGTCTTGTGTATGAAACGTAGCGTATAGATAAACACTAACGTTTCAGATTTAGCAAGAGCCGAATTTTTATTTTTTCTAGTTATCTTTTAATTTTTTAAATATACAAAAATAAAAATTTGGCGGACTTAATAAATACATAAAATCCTCTCGGAAAGCCTGTAATAGCTATGTTTTATACACGTTGTTGTACACTGGCTTTTTCTTTCCGCAAACTTGCTAGCGTTGGCAAAGACATACTCTTTTGCAATTTTTGGATTGTGTGTTGGCTGAAGCGAATTGCAAATGTGTATGGCTTTTAGCGTTTGGTAATTCCGATTAATATACATATATTTGCATACTATAATTAGCGATAAAATTATGCTTCAAAATCAGACGGTTACTTTAATTAATAATCAATCAACTTATGAGAACAATTTAGAATTGACTCATAGAAAAGACCTTGGTGTTTTTCTTACCAATAATATTCATACTATAGATAAGATTTTAGATATAATTGATTTTGAAGATGAAAATATACTTTCAAGAAAGTTCTTAGAACCCTCTTGCGGAAATGGTGTTTTTGTAATAAGGCTTTTAGAAAAGTTATTCAAAAACATAGAAAACAAGCAAGTAGTCTCTAAATTCATTGAATCAAATATTTTTTTCATTGATATTGATGAAAAAATGATTGAGAAAACAAAAACTAACATTTCAAGTTACTTTTTCTCAAAGTTTAATGAGCAATATGTTGGCAAATTCAATGATTTTGTTTTTGACTTTACTAAAAGAATTAAGCCAAAAAAAAACAATTCGTTATTTGATTCTATATTAGATATTCCTCTCGCTAAATTTTTAAATAATATTGATTATGTAATCGGTAATCCTCCTTACGTTTCTCTTTATGGAAGAAGGGATAGAAAGAAAGATGAAGCACAGCGAATTTATTACTTAAATAGGTATTCTCAATTTCCAGATTCTTTAAAGAACGGTAAGATTAATTATGTGATGTTGTTCATAGAACAATCTATAGATTTTTTAAAAGAAAATGGTAAACTAAGTTTTATTATTGATTTGTCTTTTTTTGAGACAGCGTATGAGCATACAAGGAAATATTTGTTAGATAAAACTCGAATTTTAAGTATAGAGTTTAATATTAAAGATTTTGAAGTTGCAAGTGGTCAAGTTATATTAGAAATACAAAAAACTAAAGTAAAAAATAACTTAGTTCAAATTATTGATGCTGAAACAAATGTAAGGATTGAAGTTGACCAAGCTATATGGAATAATCCTAAAGACCAATTTAAGTTTAGGTTTAACACTTGTTCATTAAGTGCTGCAATTATTGATAAGATTAAATTAAAAAAATGCCCAAGCCTTAAGAGTTTGTATCCAAAAAAGAATCTTAGAACCTGTGTAATGCTTTTAAATATGGAAAGTCTTTTTGTTTTTGAAAATAAAAAGAGTGATTCAAAAGTTAAAATATACCCATATTATCAAGGCTCAAAAGGTCTTAAAGGGAAATATCAAAAAATGGAAAGTACTAAGTACTTTCATTACGATAAAGAATTACAAGATAAAGTTAATGATGAATTAAAAGCTGAATTGACAGCACAAGGTATTAAAAATAAAAAACGTCTTGGGTTAGGTGAGACAATTATCTATGATAATCCAAAAATTTATATACGTCAATCTGCTAAAGAAATTATAGCATCCTATGATGAAAATCCGAGTTCTGCAAATAATAGTTTGTATGTATTTACTCTTAGAGATTCAAAAAAGGAAAGTATAGTTTTCTTGAAGTTTTTATGTGGTTTATTAAATTCGGATATAATAACTTTTTACTCACAGCAGTTAAATATTATAAGGTTTTCAAAAGGAAAGCAACCACAAATTAAAACTTCTGATTTGTACCAAATTCCGGTTCCCACAGACATTGCTTTACAAGCTAAAGTTGCCAATTTAGTAGATAAAATTTATTCTAATTCAGATGATGATGAAATCATTAAAAACGAAATTAATTCTGTTTTTAATGATTTCTTTAATATTACTACAGAAGAGTTAGATACTATGCAAAATGCTATTTTAGATTTTTAATAGCATCTTCTTGAGCTTTATTATTTGCTGATAAATCACTTAGTTTGATTTCCATTGATTTTGTCTTTTTAAATAATCCTGCTTTAAGGTTTTCTAATTCTTGAGTTGATTTTTTTAATTTTCTCTCGTTAGATTCAACTTTTTTAGTCAATAGCAATTGTAGAAATTCCTCTCTTGTTCGGTATTCAGGTTCAGCTGAACCATTAACTTGCATTTGATTTGCTGGCGTAATTCTAAATGTTGAGCTAATATCTTTTAAGAAATATGGTTTTACGTATTTCCCATCTACTTGAACAAACTCCAATCCATTATCCGAGCCTTTGTAAAAGACATAAATGAACACTAGATAAAAATTATTGTTTAGAATATGAGTTATGATTTTATCAGGTGTTCCGCTATCTGGATTAGTATCATCATTATCAACATTCACAGCTTTAAAATCAATCCAAACATCTTGTTTAAATCCTTGAATCGTATAATCAGTTCTAGCATCCCAGGGATTTTTAGTCTTTCCAGAAGGTGATGCTTCCGAATTTGAAAAATAAGTGTGTGCTTTTGTTTTAGCTACAAAATTATCTTCAAAAAATTTGCTTATTGCGTCTCCAACTCTTTCACCCTTTTTTACAGCAATGTTTAGTTTTGGTGTTTCAGTAATTATTTCGTTTACCACAGTTTCTAATTCTGTGAGTAAATCCTCTTCGTATTTTTTAATTTCCATTTAGCTAAATAAGTCAGTTATGTTTACATCTAAAGCTTTAGCCAATTTTTCAATATTTAGCAGAGTTATATTTTTTTCTGCTCTCTCAATCATTCCAATATAAGTTCTATGTAAATCTGCTCTATGAGCTAATTCCTCTTGAGAAATTCCTTGTTCTTTTCTCAATTTTCGAATTATATTTCCGAACTTAATTAGTATTTCTGAGTTTGATTCCATTGCTAATCTTAGTATGCACAAAGCTAACTGTAGTATTCATAATATACCACATACTAAAGTTAGCATATTGACTATTCAAGCGTTGGGAAATTTTAGCTCTTTTGGTTTTTTGAGCGTTGGAATTTAGGGTTGGGAAAAATCGAAAGTGCTAAAATATGCGGCTGGTTTTAGCTTGTGTACAACGGTTTTGTATATGATTTCGTTACGGGAAAATCGGCAAGATTTTTCCGAGTGAGAACCAAAGATAATAAATGAGCGTGAATTTCCGATAGGAAATTCCGCCGTAATGAATTATATA